>JANOWX010000021.1:0-2085 GCA_031418175.1 Acidobacteriota bacterium
TGAAGATGTCCGTGCGCGCATCCACCTTCTGCGCCCGCGCCTGTTCGGGCGACATATACGCCAAGGTGCCCATTATGACGCCGGAGCGGGTATGCATCGCCGAGTCTTCGGCCAGTTGCGTGGTGAATTCCGACCGCTGTGTTTCGGTCAGCTTGGCCAGGCCGAAATCGAGTACCTTCAGATAGCCATCGCGCCGCAGCATGAGGTTCTCCGGCTTGATGTCGCGGTGAAAGATCCCGGCCTCGTGTGCGGCGGCGAGTGCGCCGGCGATCTGCACGAGGATGTCCAACGCTTCGAGCAGCGCCAGGCGTTCCTGCTTTATGCGCTGGCGCAGTGTCTGGCCGTCAATGAATTCGGTGGCGATGAAGTGTGTCGCGCCGGCCTCTGTCGTCGCCTGGCCGATCTCGTAAATCGTGATGATGTTCGGATGGTTGAGCGCCGAGGCGGCGCGCGCCTCTTGTTCGAAGCGCCGCACCAACTCGTGATCGGTGGTGAAGCGCGCGGGCAAGAGTTTGAGCGCGACCTTGCGCCCCAGCCGCGTGTCTTTAGCCAAGTAGACTTCGCCCATCCCGCCTGCGCCGATTTGATGGAGCACTTGATACGCGCCAATGCGCTCCGGAATTTTGGCCTGCGTTGTTTCCTCATTGAGAATGGGTGCTGCTGCATTCAAAGCGGGGCTTTCCATAAAATCCTCAGCTTCCGTCCAATTGGCGAGCAGCGATTCGACCTCGTGGCGCAACGCCTCGTCACCCGCGCAGGCTTGCGCCAGAAAAGTGCCGCGCTCACTTTTGTCGCGTTCCAGCGCAGCGAGATAGAGCTGCTTGATTTGCTGCCAATGCTCAAGACTCATCGCGTTTCTTTCTCTTCAATTCAGGCCGCCCTGGCTGCTCCCAATTGCTCCCCAGTGCTCAATGCTATTTGAAGCCGTTGATCAACACTACATCCGAAGTCTGCGTTCCGCGTGCGATGGCGAGTTGTTTACCATCGCGCGACCAGGCGTAAGCAAAGATCTGATCGGATTTGAAGTCGGTCAACTGTTTGGGCGCGCTGCCATCCAGCGGCTGGCTCCAGAGATTGAAGATGCCTGCGCGCACGTCAATGTAAGTCAACGCCCGCCCGTCCGGCAGCCAGCCAATTTGCTGCGCGAGGATGGAAAGCCGCGGAATCTCAAACGTCTTGCCCGGCGCTCCACCTGCGGCTGGAATCACCGCTACCTTCCACTTGTTGGCCTGTGGATCAATGTAACGGAAGGCAATCTGCGCCCAGTCAGGCGAGAGTGCCGGAGTGCCCGCAAAATAGTCAGTCAGTGGCGCCGGATTGCCGCCATTGATCGGTACCTTCCACAGCGCCCCCTTGCCGGAATCCATCAAGTTGTAAACGACCCATTGATTATCAGCCGAGCAGGCCCCGCGCACTTCGCCGTAGGTCAATTGCGTGGGATTGCGGCCATCCATCTCCATCCGCCAGATGTTCGGTTTGCCGGAACGATCCGAAACAAAAAGCACGTAGCGGCCATCCGGTGTTACCGCTGGATGAATGTCAACGCTCGCCTCCGAGGTGAGTTGTTTCTGCCCGCTCCCGTCGGCGTTCATCAGCCAGATGTCCGGGTTGCCGCTGGCCGCCGAGGCGTAGACGAGCTTGCCAGCGGGTGTCCAGGCGAGGCCCGTGTATCCGTCGGACTGGTTGGAGGTGATTTGGCTGGCGCGTTGCGCTTCGCCCTGCGGGGCCAGCCAGATATTTGAGCGCCGCGCCGTTTGCACCGTGACCAGCGCGCTGGAGTCGGCGGTCAGGCTCACGTCGCGATAGTTTTGCAAGTCATTGGTGATCCGCCGCGCCGCGCCGCCGGGATAAGCCACCTGCCAGATTTGATAGGCTGGCGTTGATTCCTGATCCGCCGCCGTGATGATCAGGCCGCGACCATCGGCCAGCCAGTTCAGTGCGCCAATGCTCACCCAGGGTCGAGCGGTGATGGGTGTGACCACTCCGTCTTTGACGCGCACGGCCACGATCTGCGGCGCATTGTTGCCACTCTCAGAGCGCCGGAGCGCAAGCGCGATGGTCTCTCCGTCAGGCGACCACGCCGGC
>JANOWX010000022.1:0-4618 GCA_031418175.1 Acidobacteriota bacterium
AACGATTGAAATCGTTACTACGTGTTGCCGTCCGCTGACTCTCAAAGAACTTAGTTTCTCGTGTATTCATGCTGCGCGGCGGCGAATGTAACACACCGGCTTTTACGGCATCAGCCCGACGCGCTTCAGCAATTCAGCATAGCGCGGATCGTCGCGCAAGCCCTCAAACGCCGGATCAATTTTCAGTGAAACCAGGTCGGCTTGCTGCTGATCGGCGGCTTTCCGCAACCAGGCGAAGGCCGCCTCTTTATCACCTAAAACGGCGTAGGCGCAGGCGACGCCATACGGCGATGTCCGGCTATGGTCTTTGATGATGAGTGGCAAGAGCCCGCGCGCCTCAGTGAAGCGGCCTGACTGGGCGAGAATCACCAGACGAAAGCCCGTCGTAAAACTGGTCTTTTGCGCAGCCTGTAAAGCTTCCTCGTAGCGGCCTTGCATGGCCAAGCATTTCGTTTGATTGATCCGCGCCCACTCATTGCCCGGTTCCAATTCCAATGCTTGCGCCGCGTGCGTCAAACAGCGGTCGGGCTGCCGCCAGTAGTAATAAGTTTCGGCCAGATTATTGGTGAAGCCCGGATTGAGCGGATCAAGTACGCGCGCGCGCAGGTATTCGGTTTCGGCCTCGGCAAACTTGCCTTGCGCCAGCAGCGTGCCCGCGTACCAGGCGTGCGCAATGGCGTAATTGGGATTGCTGGCCAGCGCCTGTTGAAAGTAGCGTTCGCCCGCCGCCCAGTCGCGGTCACTGAAGGCGGCCAGCAAGCCCAGCGCCGCAGACGGCGAGGCGAGCGAACTATCCAACGCCAACGCTTTGAGCGCGCATTCTTTGGCTTTCGGGGTCATTGAACGCGGCGGGACCATGGAGTTGGTCTCCATAATCGCGTAGGCTTCGGCCAAACCAGCCCAGGCCAAGGCATAGTTCGCATCGGTGTTGACCGCTTGCTGAAACAACTCCGCAGCTTTTTTGGCATCGCCCTGCAGCCGCCGCTCGCGCGCTTTCAGATAAGCATCGTAAGCCGCCAGATTGTTGGTGCCGGGTTGATGCTGCGGAGCGCGGCATAAAACCGCCTTCAAACTTTCGGCGACGCTGCAACTGATTTCATCCTGCAGCGCGATGATGTCTTGCAGCGGGCGCGTGGTATCGCCCGTCCACAAAACGCGCCCGTCTTCGGTGCTGACCAGGCGCACGGTGACGCGCACGGTGGCGGCGTCGCGGCGCAAACTGCCTTCCAGCACGGTCGCCACGCCCAGCCGCCGCCCGATTTCGCGCACGTCAACTTCCTTGCCTTTGAAAGCGAAGGCGGAGTTGCGCGCGATGACTTTCAACTCGCGCACGCGGGCCAATTCGTTGATCAGGCTTTCGGTCAAGCCGTCGCTGAAATAATCCTGCTCAGTTTGGCCGGAAAGATTTTTGAGCGGCAGCACGGCAATCGAATTGCCGGTCGCGGTTGGCGGCGGGGCGGACGGCTGCGCCCGGTTGCGCGACGCCACAAACGCGCCCGCGAGCAGGATCATGAGCGACACCAACAGCACCGGGCCGGTGCGTTGCCAGCGCCAGCCGCTGGTAGGAATTGCCTGACCGGCCGGCGGCGCCAGCGGTTGCGTTAAGGGTGCGGGTGGTTGAGGCGCGGCCACCTCGGCCACAGGCATATTGACGGGTTCAAGCGCGGGAGCTTGTTCCTCGCAAGGGCCGATGTAACGGTAGCCGCCCTGATGCGTATGAATGAAGCGCGGGTTTGTGCTTTGATCGCCCAGGGCTTTGCGGATGGCGCTGACAGCCTTGCGCACGGCATCGTCATAGACTTCTTTGCCTTCCCAAAATTGTTCGAGCAATTCGGCGCGGCTGACCAGCCGGTCGCGCTGTTCGAGCAAATAGAGCAGCACTTGAAAGGGCAGTTTGGACAGATGAACGGGCGCGCCATCGTGGCTGAGCAAACGGTTGGCTGAGTCGAGCGTAAACTCAGCCAGCCGGTAAACTTTCGATTTCATCTGCTCCATAAGCAAAAGTAGGACGGACTTTAGTCTGTCCTACCCAGCGGACAGACTAAAGTCCGTCCTACGCGTGACAGACCTTGGTTGGGTTTGTGTTATTGGCCGCTGCCCGCCGCTTTGGCCGCCGCTTTCGGCTGGCGTTTGTGCGTGTCGAACCAATCGAAGATTTCCTTGAAGGCAGGCACGACGATGTTGCCGTGATCGCCGCCGGGCACTTCGTTGTATTTGATCTTGATGCCCAGGTCTTTGCCCGCCTTGACCATCTTGCGCGATTCCTCGACCGACACGGTCGGGTCTTTGTCGCCGTGCGTGACCAGCCAGGGGATATGGGCAATCTTTTTCAAGCCCGCGACGACCGGTGGGCTGCCGCCGCCTGAGATCGGCGCCAAGGCGGCAAACAGGTCGGGATTGTTCACCGCGACCGACCAGGTGCCGTAACCGCCCATCGAATGGCCCATCAGATACACACGGTTTTCGTCAATGTTGAATTGCCGGCGCGTTTCTTTCAGCACGTCCAGCACGTCGCGTTCCGCCGCGCCCTGATACATCGCAGCCGAGCCGCGCCCTTTCGGACAAACCAGCAGGTAGCCGCGTTTTTCGGCCTCGTCCTTGATGCTGCCTTTGGCGTAGCCGTTGAGGAAACTGTTTTCGTCGCCGCCCATCCCGTGCAGCACAACGATGAGCGGCCATTTCCGCTTGGCGTCGTAACTGGTCGGGATGAAGAGGCGGTACGGTTGCACAGTGTTGTCCAGCGCCGAACTGTAGGCCCAATGCACGTCGCCGCGTTTGGCCTTGAGCGGATTGAGGCCTTTGCCGATCTGGTCGAGCATGGCGTGCGCGTTGGCGAATTCGGCGGCCCAATCCACGCGCTCGAGCGGCAACCTGCCGTCGTTGACCATCTCAATCATTGAGGCCGCGTAATCGGCGCGCGGCAGCGCCAGCAGCAATTCATGGTGATTGACATCTTGATTGTGCTGTTCCAAGTCGGTGCGCACGGCGGCGATGCGGGCCTTGAGCTGGTTCGCCTTGCCATTCAAGTCGCGCTCAATACGGATGGTGGACGGTTTGATAATCGGCGCGCCTTCGGTTGGCGTCAGCGTCACCAGCAGTTGGTAATTGCCGTCGCCCGCCTGCGGCAAGATCGCATCGAGCAGCAACTCTTTGCTGAAATCCGCCGCGACGTCTTTCAGTATTTTTAACTCTTTCACGATGGGCGGCGGGGTGGCGCTCACGGTTGAACCAGGCTGCGTGCGGGCTTGCGCCAACGCCAGCGTGAGCGTGAGCTTGCCTGCGAGCGGTTCGTCGAGCGCAAAAGTTTGCGAGACTTTGACCCGCGCGGTTTCACCGGGATCGAAGATGAGTTTGTCCGGCTTGACCTGCAATGCCGTTTCAAAGGCGCGGCGCGGCGTCCATTCCTGTTTGCGCATCAAGGCCATGCCATGCGCGAAGTGTTTGAGCGCTTCGCCATATTTTTGCGCCGCGTTGGCGGCTTGCGCTTTCTTTTCAAGCTCGGCGACAGTCTGGCGCGTGGCATCGTCCATTTGCGCGGTGTTTTTGACCGTGCGGAAGCGGACCGACTCGCGCAGCACCTGGCTGGCATCCTGTGCGTAAGCGGGTGCATAAGCGGGCAGCGCCAGCAGCAGCACGAAAAGCAACTGGGCAATTAGGCGGAATTTGATTTGTCGCATGGTTGGTGACCTCGTGTGGTGAAGTGTTTGGGAAGTGGAGACGGGCGCATCCTACTCCCGCTCTTGGCCCGTGGCAAACCGCTGCGCCCCCTTGTAGTAGCGAATTTATTCGCTCCGTCACGCCGCGCATAATTTCGCTACTACAAGGGGCGCGCCCGCTTTGTCTTCCGCAGCGCTTTGTGTTGAATTATGGCTATGACGCTCGACGAGAAACTGAATAGCTTGCCCATTCAACCCGGCTGTTATCTGCATAAAAACGCCAAGGGCCAGATCATTTACATCGGCAAGGCCAAGAACCTGCGCAGCCGCGTGCGCCAGTATTTCCAATCCGCCCGCATCCTCGACATCAAGACGCGCGAGTTGGTGGCGCGCATCGAAGACTTTGAATACATCGTCACCGACAGCGAGAAAGAAGCCCTCGTCCTCGAATCGAATCTGATCAAACAGCACAAGCCGCGCTACAACGTGATGCTCAAGGACGACAAGCAGTACCCGCACCTGAAGCTCACCATCAACGAAGAGTTCCCGCGCATCCTGAAAACGCGCCGCGTGGATAAAGACGGCGGGATGTATTACGGCCCCTACCTGCCCGCCGCGCTGGCCAACAAAACGCTCACGCTGATCAACCGCGAGTTTCAATTGCGCAGTTGTTCTGACGAGGTCTACGAGATTTATAAACGCGCCAAACGCCCGTGCATGGAATACCAGATCAAACGCTGTCTGGCGCCTTGCCAGAAAGACCTCTGCGCGCCCACTCAATACGCCGAAACCGTCAACGACGTGCGTTTGCTGATGGACGGCAAAGACAGGGAACTGGCCGATTCGCTGGAAGGGCGCATGCTTGCGGCGTCGGAGGAATTGCGCTTTGAACAGGCCGCCAAATACCGCGATTTGCTGCGCACGGTGCGGGCCTTGCGCGAACAGCAAAAGATGATGGCGAT
>JANOWX010000023.1:0-6427 GCA_031418175.1 Acidobacteriota bacterium
TGAAGACGCCGTTGACGTTGGTGTTGATGACTTCGTCCCAGGCCTTTTCGGTGGTCGTGGCAAAGAGGTCGCCGCGATTGATCGCGGCGTTATTGACCAGCACATCAATGCGGCCGAACTCTTCGCGGATGTGGCGCACCATTTTGATGATGCCGGGGCGGTCGGTGACGGGCACTTTGAAAGCCAACGCGCGGCGGCCAAAGGTTTCGACCTTGGCGCTGACTTCGGCGGCCAGGTCGTCACGCTGGTTGTAATTGAAGGCGATGTCGGCGCCTTCGCGGGCAAAGATTTCGCAGAGCGCCCGGCCGATGCCACGCGTACCGCCGGTGATGAGCGCTTTTTTCCCTTCGAGTAAGAGTCCCATAGTTGAGTAGTAGATGTGGAAGATGCCGAAAAGAAGGCGGGATCATAGCTTAGTGGCCAGTGACAAGAAAGCCGCTGCCGAGGAAAGGCGCGGTGCGGATTGCTGTTAGCCGCGTTCGGCTTCCAATTCGGCCACGGGCGGATTGAGCAGCGGTTTGACGATGGGTGTGATGGGATTGTGCTCTTCGACTTTTTTCATCAACTCCTTGACGATGCGTTGCGTGGCATCGGGGATCGCAATTTTTGCCGCCGCCAGTTTCATGGCCGCGTGTTCGGCCGGATCGTTTAGCAAGCGGCGGATGATCGGCACGATGTCTTTGGTATGTTCTAGCAAAATCCCGGCCCGATGGCGCGCGACCAGGCTGGCCGTTTGCGATTCTTGCGGCATGGGCGGTGTCGTCGTGTCGGCAATGATCGGCAGGCGCGAAGCCAGCGCCTCAAAGGTCGTCAGCCCGCCCAGCTTCGAGACCATCACATCCGCCGCGCCCATCAGTTTTTCCATCGCGTTGGTATAGCCGAGGACTTTGGTGGGGAAGGCCGCGCGTTGCGCCAGCTTGCTGATCTGTGCGCGCAACGGTTCATTGCGGCCGGCCAGAAAGACGGCCTGGGCGTTTTTCAACTGCTCGCCCTGTTCGACCATCTGTTCGAAGATGCGCGGGATGTTGCCGCCGCCGACCCAGCCGGCGTTGATGAACATGGTGAACTTGTCAGGGTCAAGCCCGAGTTCGGCGCGCGCGGCGACTTTTTGCTGATCGTCCTGGAACTCAAATTTCGGATGAATCGGGATGCCGCAGATTTTGATCTTCTCGACAGGCACGCCGTAATCCAGTAGTTGCTGCTTGGCCTCTTCGGTGGCAACCAGATAGAGGCTGACTTCCTCGCAGGCCCAACCGCGCCAGAATCCGTAACAAGGATCGGTCACGACCGTGACCAGCGGGATGCGGTCGAGCAGCCCCAATTCGCGCAGCGCGCGCCCAAAAAAATGTTGCGTCATCGGATGCACCGAGACGACCACCTGCGGGCAGTATTTCTCGAACAACTGCTTTACATAACGCGAGGTAACGCGATAGATAAAATTTGATTCGTTCGGGCGGAAGCGTTCGATAGCCCAGTAGTAATACTTCATCAACGGCTGATGATGGCGCAGCAAGTAGTTATAAAAATCGGCGCACTTTTGCGCCAGCAGGTGCGATTCCTCGATGGCGCGCGCAATGTTGACCAGGCAATCGGGCGCTGCGAAGCGTTTCAGGCCGTCCGCAATCGCGCTGGCGGCAGAGGCGTGGCCGCCGCCGGTGTCAGAGGTGATGATGAGAACTTTGGGAGTGGATTCGTCGGCCATAAGTTTCCCGGCTACGGCTCTTTCTGGAAGCCTGCCTGCGCGAAATGTTTGTCGAAAGCAAAGGCGGTCTGCAAACCCAGCCGCTTCATTACCAGAAATGAGATGCAATCGGTCAGGGAGTAACTTTTGTCTCAATGCTGCTTAAAGTAGGCCCAGCCTGCCGCAAAGAGCACTTCGTCAACATGAACGAACTCGACCGAGGGGCTGGTAACAGCCGGTTGCCTAGTTGCACCGCCTTGGCGTGGTGTCCGCGGCTGTTGAGAAAAGTGACTGTTTCATCGAAAACATAGGAGGTCGTCACAAACTTCGCGCGCGCCTGCAAGCGGGCTTGCCAATGTTGTTTTGCCAGCGTGTGGTTTTGATCGTTTTTCAATTCCAGCGCCAGCAGGTACCCGGTGTCGAGGAAATAGGGTTTCATTGCTGCTGATACAAATACCGATCATGGTTCAGCGAGGCATCGGTCACATCAACAATTACGGGATCCAGCCCCAGTTGAAAAATGGGATCAGACAACTGCTCACACACCGCTTCGACACTGGTTGTCCGGCCAGCCCGGCTATCGGCCAGTCCACCTTCAATGGATTGGCGCACGTAGATTTCGTGCATCAGGTCATCCCAGGTTGCATTGTCGGGAAGCTGATCCACTAACAGTTTGACTGCTTCCTTGATGCTGACTGCTTCCATATATACTCCTTTTCTCAATTGCCTGGCGGCAGCCGCTTTTCAAACTTGAGCATTTCAATCTGAAGCTGCAAAGCCATTTTCTCCCGCGCATCCTGCTCGTGCCGTTGGTTCATAATGATTTGGTCGGCCAGCCGTTGCAGCAACAATCCGTGCTCAACTTGTGTGCGTTCGAGCCGCTCAATGTCTTTCCGCAACCGCTCGTGATCTTTCGCCACCGTCAGCACATGCTGGAAGAAGGAGAAGGCATCTTTCAGCATAGCCAATCCTTCCTTAGCTTACTCATTACTTCTTCACTCTGGGCGGCCAAGCGGGCACTTTCTTCGCGGGAGGTTTTGATGCGCTGGAGGATTCCTTCTAATTCAGCATTCGTTGCGCGCAATAACTCGCCCAGGCTTGCAGCCTCTGCTTGATCGAGCGTAA
Source organism: Acidobacteriota bacterium (assembly GCA_031418175.1). GTDB lineage: Bacteria > Acidobacteriota > Blastocatellia > RBC074 > RBC074 > JACPYM01. Next base: position 2,807 of record JANOWX010000023.1, read on the forward strand.
TGGAGAAAAGTGGTTTGCCAGGTTCAGACTTGATTGGTTCGTTCATTGTCTTAACTCCCTTCGTTTGGTTTGCCTCAGTTAAACAGCGCTAGCCGGGATCATCTTGCCATCAACCTCGCCCCGATGCGACTTCTTCAACTGCCGCTCCAGCTTCTTGATCTGAATCAAATGCTTCGGATTGAAGGCCAGCGACGGGTAATAACAATTCGATTCGTGCGTGCAATAGCAGCCGTCCTTGACGTGCGCGCGCCGCACTTTCATTTCCGGCGAATTCCAGAGCGCCCAGAAATCCCAATTGTAATCACGCAGGTTGCCGATGGCGTCGAGCTTCTCGCAACTCGACACGGTGCCTTCGTCATAGATCACGCCGCCCGTCGTGCCCGCGTGGCAACGCAGTTGGGCTTTGTGCTGCTCTTCGGTGCGCGCGATCAGTTCGTGCATGTAAATGTCCACCGCCGCTTTGAAGTAACCGCCCTTGCCTTTGTAGTGGTTCTTGATGACGCCGCGTTGCGAATCGTCGTCAATCAGCGCCGAGAGTTGCCGGTAGCGGTTGAGGTCAATGTTCAACTCCTGCGGGTCTTTTGAAGGCGGGCGGATGTAATTGACGTTGATCTTGTCGGGCTTCAATTCGTAGCGCAGGAAGTCATACCAGTCGAAAATCCGCTCTTGATTCGAGTTCATAAAACAGGTGCAGGTCTGCACGTCCAGGCGCGGAATCTCGCGCTGAATCTCCTGCAACTGCCGGGCGGTGCTGATCGCTTTGTCCCAACTGCCAGCCTTGCCGCGAATCTTTTCGTGCTCTTCTTTGAGGCCGTCAATGCCGAGCGCGACAGTGACGTTGAGCTTGGGGCATTCTTCGAGGATGCGCGTGACATCGGGCATGATGCGCTGCTGAATGCCGCCGTTCGACATCAGATAGACCGATTCCAACTGGTTGTTTTCGTAAAAGGCGCGCACGACTTCGGGCAGGTCTTTGCGCGTGAAGGGTTCGCCGCCCGCGATGATGAGGATCGGCAGTGTGCCGCCCAGCGTTTCGCTGATGCGCTGCAGTTCGGCGGTTGTCATTTGCAGCTTCTTGCGCGGTTTGTCGTCGAGTTCTTCGGTATAGAAACAGTGCGAGCAGCGCATGTCGCAGACCGAGGTGATCAAAATGTTTAAGATGACCGGCGACGTGACGCCACCCAGCAGCACCTTGCCATACCGTTTGACTAATTCCAGGTTGTAATCCATAAGGCTCTCTTTTAGATACGCAGTTGCAGTCCGAATGCGTTGGGGTAATAAGCAAAGTATTTAGCGTTATCCGTCAACGCAAAGTCAATCGAATTTCCCCAATGCTTCACCATCCACTGCCGCGCCTGGACCGCCACCCCGAAATCCGCGCAAAACTGCTGCCCCATTGCCGTCTGCAACCCGGCGAAGTCTGGCAGGACCAGCGCCACGGCCATCGCCTCGGCTGTCTGGACGCCGCGCAATGGGCCGATGTCAAAAAGCTGTGCGGCAGGCAGCGCGCCGTGCTGGCGATTCACGATGTGCCGTATAACTTCTTCGCGTTTGAACAGCGCAAGGTGGAGGCATTCACCGCCTGGTGCGAGCAGGTTGTTCGCCACACTGAACAAGTGCTCGCCGCCGACAGCAGTTTGTATCTGTGGATTGGCGCGGATCAGCGCGCCGGTTTTGCGCCGCTGCCCGAAGTGCTGCTGATGATGCGCGCGACCGGCTTCAGCGCGCGCAGCTTTATCACGCTGCGCAATCAGCGCGGTTACGGCACGCAGCAAAACTGGATGAGCGTGCGGCAGGAGTTGCTCTATTACACCAAAGGCAAACCGCCTTTCACGCCGCAATACACCGACCTGCCGAAATCACTGCGCGGCTATTTCAAAGAAGTCGGCGGACAGCGCACCGAAAACGCCGCGCGCGGCAAAGCGCCGACCTTGCGCGCGGGCAATGTCTGGATTGACGTGCAACAGGTCTTTTACCGCATGGAAGAGAACGTCAACGGCTGTTACGCGCAAAAGCCGCTCAAGGCCATCACGCGCATCATCGAAGCCAGTTCGCAACCGGGCGATGTAGTGCTGGATTTCTTTGCGCATTCGGGCACGACGCTGCTGGCGTGCGAATTGACCGGGCGGCGCTGTCTGACGATGGAGATTGACCCGGTCTTTGCCGAGATCACGCGGCGGCGGCTGGAGCATTACCGCCGCACCGGCCAGACGGGCTGGCAAAACAGCAATCCGTTTGCGCGCGAATTGGGGCAAAGTTGACCAAGCTGGGCCAAGCTGGGCCAAGCTGGGCCAAGCTGGGCTAGCTTGCGGCGCGCGCGCGCCATCGGCTATCGTGCCTGACAACGCTCCCGACGAATATGAAGCCTGCCACGCACCAATCGAATGCCCCTAACGCGCGCGCCGATGCCGCCTTGCTGGCGCTGGCGCTGATGTGGGGCACCTCGCACGTCATCACCAAAAACATACTGGCCACGCACACGCCGTTTTTTTATACCAGCCTGCGTTTCGGTCTGGCGGCCGTGCTCTTTGCCCTGGTGTATGCCGGGCCGTTGCGCCGCAGCAGTCGTCAAGCCGTGCGCCAAGGCTTGTTGTTAGGCGCGTGCAGCTTCACCGGCATCAGCCTTTACACTGTCGGCCTGCTCTTTACGCAAGCCTCAAAAGCCGGCTTCATCACGGGCCTCTATTTGGTTTTCACGCCCTTGCTGGCGTGGCTGTTTTTCCGGCTGCATCCGACGCGGGATAACCTGGCCGGTTTGCTGATCGCGGTCGCGGGTTTTGCCTTGTTGAGCTACCCGCAAACTGGCACGGCCTTCAACTGGGGCGATGGCTTGATTATGTGCGCCGCGCTGGCCTGGGGCGCGCACATCGCCGCAACCAGCGCCTTTGCGCGGCAGAGTGAGATTCATTTGCTGGCGGCCTGGCAAGTCATCGTGGTCGCCGTGCTGGCCTTGCTGGCGCATCTGCTTTTGAGCAAGTTGGCCGTCACCGCGCCCAGCGGCCCGTTGACGCAGTTGCTGGCCCTGGAAGCGCGCCCGAATCATTTGACGGCGGCGACACTGGCGCAAATCGGCTATATGGCTTTGCTCGTGACCTTCGTGGCCGCGCTCGTCCAGACCTGGGCGCAAGGCAAGGTCGCGCCCGCGCACGCCGCCTTGTTTTATGCGCTCGAACCGGTGATGGCGGCGCTTTTCGCCGCGCTGATCTTGGGCGAAAAGCTCAGCGGACGCAGCGCGCTCGGCGCTTTGTTGATTGTCGTTGGTGTGACGCTCTCGCGCCTCGGCTTGCTCAGCAAGGCCGCCCGGCGCGCCGACGAAGCGCGCGCCGAAAAGCTGCGCATCGAAGAGCAGCGCGGATTCGGCGCTTGAGCCAGCCCTATCAATTGCCCTGCCGTTGGTTATAATCCGTCTCCCGACCCTGACACTTTTCCCCCAACGCTGCCCGGACTCGGCTGGTCCTGCGAGTTACGGCGCGTGCTCACCCATACGCAAGCTGCACTGAAGGGAACCGAGGTGATTCTGTGACGAAGGTCCTCATCGTAGATGATCTGGAAGGCGTGCGGCGCATGCTCGTGTATGCGCTGGAAGACGATTACGAGGTGTGCCAGGCCAGCAATGGGCTG
>JANOWX010000024.1:0-15010 GCA_031418175.1 Acidobacteriota bacterium
TGCCGAACTCCGCCACGGTCGCCTGGCCGTTGCGCGGGCGCGCCGGCAGGAAGGAAATACGTTCAGCCGTCAGCGCATTCACATCAATTGCATCCAACCGTGAATCCCATTTCACCTCGCCGTCCGCGCGGTCAAAGATGATGACGCGGCTGTCGTCGTTGCCGTGTTTGTAATGGCGCAATTGGTTGAACAGGGTTTGGGCGGCGGCGAGGTTGGTGACGCGGGCGCGGCGGAAATCGTTGATGGCGCAATCGGCGAGCGCGAGTTTGCGGATGAGGACTTCGGCGACCAGACGCGCGACGTTGCGGTAATTGGCTTTTAACTCGGCCTCTGACGCGAAGCCAAGTTCGCGCACCAGCCCGTCATATTCCGCACGCGACACATTGAAATAACGCGCCAGCCATTTGTTGAAGAGGTCGGGCGTCTGGCCTTCGGCGACGGCGACCTTGTTCGATTTGTCGGTCTTGACTGAAACGGGCAGCGCCGTGCCGTCGGTGAATTCCAAGCGCACATCACCCGCGTTGGCATTGGCGAATTCGCGCGCCGTGTGCCGCACCGCCGCCAGCGTTTTGCCGCTTTGGTCTAGCAACTGCTGCGCGCCTTGTTGGGCGGCGCTGCGAATGAATTCGATTTCGCGTTGCAGCACGGCGCGGCGCGCATCGCTGGCGGGCAATTGCGCGAGCGCGGCTTGCAACTTGGCTTCGGTCTTGGCGGCGGCGAAGCGCGGTTGCGCAAGCTTGCCTTGTTCGATCAATTGATTCGCCAGCAGCAATTCGGCATACGTGCCGAGCGCATCGTGAAAGCTGCCTTCGATGGCGTCGAAGCCGGCTTTGCTGAGTTGCGCGGATGCGCTTGCCTGTTTTGGCCCCGCCTCGGAGGAAGCCGGCCCTTGCCAGAGCGCCGTCAACAAGAGCAGGAGGGCGAGATAAAAACGAATTGGTCGCATAGGCATTTTTGAATTTCGCTGAAACGGTTTCAACGCAAGCCGTGTTGCGCCAGCAACGACAACAACACCGGCTCCACCTCGGCGCGAATCGCCGCATTGGCATAACCGATCCACGACACATCGCTGGTCGTATCCAGCGGCGCATCGAACGCCTGGCCGCGTCCGTCGGTGAGCAGCACGCCCGCTTCCTGCGCAATCAGCGCCGTGCACAGATCGTATGGGTGACAAGCGTGGCCGGTAGCCTTGCCTGCGCGGGCGAACATTTCATAGAGCAGCCCGCGCACGTCCACCAGCAAGCGGTCGCGCCCCATCATCAATTCGTAAAGCTGTCCGCCGGTCGTCAGGTACTGTTCGTCAAACAGCGCCGTCTTGCTGACTTCCAACCCGCCGATCAGGCGTTGCACCAGCGCCTCTTCCATCGCCGCGAAGACCTCTTTGCCGCCGGGGAAGGGATGAAAGAAGGATGCAAAGCCGCCGCTGATCGTCGTTGCGCGCGAGGGCTGCGGTTGAAAGGGCGTGCGTGCGCCGTTGAATAGATTGAGCGTTTCGCCGTGTGCGCCTTGCCCGCGCAGCGCCCACAGGTTGTCGGTCAAAGCGGCGCGCGTCGTTGGGATTTCGACCTGCACGGCCAATTCGATGTCGCTGAGTTTGGTCGCCGCGCCGCGATTGGGCGCGAGACCCGCCAGCCACCATGCCGAACGTTTGTTGTACATAATCGGGCGCGTGCCATCTATCGGATCAACGATCAGCCGCAGCGCGCATTCATACAGCGGCGTTCCGGCAGGGAAGGCCAGCGGCTCTTCGTCATTCACGCCCTCGCAGATCAACGCGAACGAAGTCAGCGGCTGAATTTCCGCAACCAGCGCGGGCAGCATGATCGTTTCGACCGAGCGGTCAATCACATAGATTTTATCCGCCGCCGTCTCAAAGGCGACTTCAGACAAAGCCTCGCTGGATTGCCGCCGCAATTCGGCCAGCACGTGATCGCGCACTGTTTCACCGACGCGCAACAAACGCGCGCGCAACGCTTCCGCTTGATTCAGCATTCGTTGGTTATCCTTGCGAGAATTGTTCCCACACGCCCTGTTCGGCCATCTTGCGCGCCATCGCCTCGCCCAGCGCCTGCAAGCCTTTTGCCGGGCGAATCAGCACCTCGAACTCTTCGATTTGGCCCGCTGCGTTGAAGCGGATGATGTCCACGCCCTTCAGGCCGATGGCGCCGATGTGCGCGCTGAACTCGAGCGTCCACGAAGTGCCATCAGTCATCTGGCGGTGATAGGCGAAATCTTCAAACACCTGCGAGGCCGCGCTCAGCACGATTTTCAGCATGGCCTTGCCGGGTTTGGGCTTCCACAAAAAGGGCGAACGAAAGACGACGTTGTCCGCCGTCAATTCGTCCAGCTTGTTCATATCGCCCGTCGCCACGCATTCGTGCCAGCGCGTCAGACCGGCTGTAATTTCGGGTGATGTCATTGTTTCCCTCCTAAAGCGATTCAGACAGGATGAACAGAATTTTTGCAGGATGTTCAGGGTGGCTGATAGCAATGAGCCGTCCTGTAAATCCTCACTTCAATCTTGTGAATCCTGTCTAAAGCCTTCGTGTTTTCTTTGTGAGCCTTCGTGGGCGAGACAATCAGCGTCCGTTAAACACTGGCCGCCGCTTTTCGCCGAACGCCTGCATCGCTTCTTTGGTGTCTTCGCTCGCCAAGCATTGCATGATCCCGCTGATCTCGCGCCGCAAGTGCGCGCGCAACTCCGCATCCATCGAAGCCAGCAAGAGCCGCTTCGACAACGTCAGCGCCAGCGGCGGCCCAGCGGCCAACTGCTTGGCGTATTCGGCCACGCCCACCGCAAAGTTGTCGGCGGACAGCACGCGGCTCACCAACCCGATGCGTTCGGCCTCTTCGGGTTTGATGTCGCGCGCGGTCAGGATCAATTCCGAAGCGCGCGACCAACCGACCAGGCGCGGCAGGAAGTAACTCACACCCGCATCCGGGCAGAGCGCAATGCGTGTGTAGCCGGTGCTGATGACCGCCGCCTCGCTCAGCAAACGAATGTCGCAGGCCAGCGTCAAACCGCAGCCCGCCCCAATCACTGGGCCATTGATCGCGGCGATGACAGGCTTGTCGCAACCGGTGACGGCCAGCACCCAGCGCCCGACCCAATGCAGATCGTCCAGCCGTTCGTGGCGCGACTTGGCGCGCACGTCGCGCATCGCCGCGACATTGGCGGGCGACAATTCCAAGCCCGCGCAAAAGCCGCGCCCCGCGCCGGTGATGACCACCACGCGCACGGTATCGTCTGTGCTGGCCGCGTTGAGCGCGTGCGGCAACTCTGCGGCGAGTTGCATATTCACGGCGTTCAATTTGTCGGGGCGGTTGAGCGTGATGGTGTGGACGCCTTCGGGCGTCGTTTCGATTAGCAGGTGTTCGTATGATTGGCTCATTTGGGTTTATCCTTTACTCAAGATCTATCACGATAGTTAAAAAGCGCATTGCGCTCCAAATAGCCAGAAAATCTTCGTGTGCGAAGTTTTGCCAGCCTACGACCGGATTGAAAACAACGACGGTTTCCAACTCAACCTCGTACACTAACAAGCATAGCTGCTGACCGCTAATACCACCTTTGAGCGGCCATAGATCAACATAGACAATTGGATTGAGATGAAGTTGTGTGAGCCTGACCAATTCGTTAAGCGAGGCAAGGGTACATTTTCGACTTGCTTTGAAACCGAGACGCTGAGCTGCCTCGACGAGGTGGGAAGCGTTTGTGCCAAAAGGCGTGCACTTACTCAGTCTACGCAACTCAGCCTCGTCAAGTTCACATCCCCAAGCCCACAAGGCTATTTGCAAACAAGCCGACGCGCATGAATAGCTGGTTTCTTGCTTATCGAATTCGGGCCTCGATTTGTTCGCGGTACTGTTCATAGAGTTGTTGAGCGCAGGCACGTAATTCGTCGAGCGTTGTGTGTGATTTGGTCGCCCCGCTCTCAACATCAACCATAATTTCGCCAATTGGGCCGAACGGTTCGAGTTGCGGATACGCAAGCCAAATCGGAATGCGCCATGCCGCCAAGCGTTCATCAAGCTGCGGAATGCCAGCAGTAAAACGATCCGGCAAATACTCGCTCAGCCATTCGTTGGCGGCGGCGCGTGCGTTCAAAACTGTTGAAACTGCAATGGTGGACATAATGCCTCGCTTTCAGTGAGCGGCATTCTAAGCGCGTCCGTCCAAGTGCTCAAGCGACTTGTCTTGGCTGTCACCGCTTGGCAACATTGGCGCGCTTTATCGCAATCATCGCTCAAAGGGAAATCGCTATGAATAAGTTCTGCTCATTCGCCGCACTCATCGTCAGCGCCTTGCTCACATTCATCATTCAGAGCTTCGCGCAACAGCCGCCCACACAAGACTATCTCGTCTACGTCCTCTCCGAATCCGCCGACAAAATCTCGCTGATCCGCTTCGGCCCCGCTGGCATCAAGGTCGAACGGGAATTCACCACCGGCCTGATGGAGCCCGACATTGACGGCCCGCACGGCATCGCGGTCGCGCCGGACAAACAGCATTACTACGTCTCGCTCGGCCACGGGCGGCCTTTCGGCACGGTGTGGAAGTATGCAACCGGCACTGACAAGGTGCTGGGCAAGGTCACGCTCGGCAACTTTCCGGCGACAATGGATGTTTCGCCGGATGGCACGTTCCTCTATGTCGTCAATTTCAACCTGCACGGCGATATGGTGCCGTCGTCGGTTTCGGTCGTGGCCGCCGAAGACATGCTTGAGCTCAAACGCATCACGACCTGCACGATGCCGCACGGCTCGCGCTTCAACCCGCAGGGCACCAAACATTATTCGGCCTGCATGATGGATGACATGCTGGTCGAGATTGACACCGGCACGTTCAAAGTCGCGCGCCACTTTATCCTGACCAAAGGCAAAGAGGCCGGGATGAACGGCGCGCCGGCGGAGATGGGACACACGGGCAAATCCGCCAATCACGACACAGGCGGCCACGGTTCAGAATCGCCGAAGCCCGGCGATGTGGGGTGTTCGCCGACCTGGGCGCAACCGTCCAGCGATGGCGCGACCGTCTTTGTCGCCTGCAACAAATCCAGCGAGATTGTCGAAGTGGATGCCAAGAGCTGGCGCATCTTGCGGCGTATCGCCGCCGGGCCGGGCGTTTACAACCTGGCCGTGACCAAGGACGGCAAACTGATTGCGACCAATAAACGCGGGCCTTCGGTGTCGGTTTACGATGTGCGGACGGGCAAGGAACTGGCGCGGCTGCCAACCAAACGCAAGGTCGTGCACGGCGTCGTGGTCTCGCCCGACAACCGTTACGCCTTCGTTTCGGTCGAAGGAATTGGCAGCGAACCGGGCACGGTCGAAGTCATTGATTTGGTCGCATTGAAGACCGTCGCGACAGTTGATGTCGCGCAGCAGGCGGCAGGGATTGATTTTTTGAAGAGTGAGCCGGTCAGGAAGCAATGAGGTCAGGGTTTCCCTACCAGTACGAACGGCGCCCAGTAATATGGGAAATTGCCTTGCGCAAGCGCGTCCAACTGCGCGCGCCGCAGTGCTTCAGCCTTGTTCAGCTTGACCGTCGTCTTGCCCTGCTTCACGCCCTGTTGATAGTAACGATAAAAGCGGATCATCAAATCCGCCGCGCTCTCGTCATCTACCTTCCACAAGCTGACCAGCACCGACGGCGTCCCGGCATACATAAACGCGCGCATCAAACTCATCAAGCCTTCGCCCTTCACCTCTTTGCCCAGCCCGGTTTCGCAAGCCGAGAGCACGACCAACTCGGCATTCAGCTTCAGATTGAAAATCTCGTAGGCCGATAGCAAGCCGTCTTCGCTCTGCGCGGCTTTCTCCGCCGATGGCAATGACAGCACGAGGCCGGAAAAACGCGGCCGCACCTCATTGACGTAGCCGTGCGTTGAGAAATGCACCAGCCGGTATTGGCTCAGCCGGTCTTTCAGCTTGACGTTCTCTTCGCTGGCCGCCGCGCCGAGAAAAAGATCGGCTGCGCCGCTGCCGAACAGTTTGGCGATGCCTTCAGCCTCGCGGCGGCTGTGTGGCAGCCGGTTCAGGCTCAGCCGTCCGCTGGCACTTGCAGCGCGCACGGTTGAAGCAATCACAGTCTCGGCGTTCTGCTCGTAGGCCGGGTCGGCATAGGCGACGAAGGCTTTCGGCGCGGCGGTCCGCGTCTCGTTGCGCAACCCGGCCAGCACGCTCGCCGACGGGGCATAGCTGATGGCGAAGCCTTTGATCAAATACGGCAGCCGCCGCAGATCGCCCTGCGCCGCCGCGGCGGAAGTGAACAACACCTCGAACGGCAAACGGTGCAGCGCGCCATCGGGCACGATAATCAACGCGCGCTTGCCCACCAACATACGGCGCGCCGGTTGAATCAACTGCTGCGACAAGGCGTCGGCCTGCCGCCGGTATTCATCGGTTGAGGGCTGGTTCTTGTCCGTGAGCGCGGCCAGCAACTTCTCCACGTGCTGGCCGATGCGTGCCGCCGCCGGCAGCCGCGTGACGAGCAACTCGCGGCGGCTCACCGCAAAGAGAAACGACTCCGCTTCGCCGAGCGAATAGGCCAGCAGCACCGTCTGGTCATCGAGCAGTTGTTGCGTCTCCGCCAGTGTGACCGGTTCGGGATACTTCAATGCGGCGTAGCGCGGATTGCGGCGGCGCACCTCACGCCGCCATTCGCTCTCGTCGGTCTCGGCGCGGCCCAAGCCTTTTTCCAACTCGGCGATTTTGGCCTTGTCTTGCTTCGCCAATTCCAGCGCGCGCTCTTTGAACAGTTGCGCGTTCAGTTGCGCGATCTGCTTTTGCAGAGCTTGTTGCCGTTCGAGCAGGTCGGGGTCAAGACTCTGCTCGAGGTTGACTTTGGCTTCGGCCAGCAGGTCTAGGAAGGCGCGGGCGCGGGCGCGTTCGGCATAATGAAAAGCTTCGGCTTCGTCACGGCTGGCTATTGTCGAAGCGGCCGTCGAACGCGGCGACGCGAGCAGCAGCGCGATCAATTGTTTGTAAGCTTCGTTCTTGTCTTGAAAGAAACCAGCCTTTTCTTCTTCGCCGCCGAGTTGCGCGCGCACGCGTTCTATCACTTCAATGGCTTTGCGGTAATGCGCGCGCGCCTCATCCAATTTGCCAAATCTCTCCGCAACCCAGCCTAGCCCGGTTTCTGCATTCCAAGTGATTTGCGGACTGTTTTTGCTTTCGCCAATCACGAGAGCTTGTTGATATGCCTGCGTGGCTGCAGGCAATTCGCCCAGCCGCAGACGCAAGGCGCCCAGAGTATTGAGCGTTTTGCCTTCCACGAGCGGGTCATTCGCTTTCTGCGCCAGCGCCACCGCTTGCTGAATCGTTTCCATTGCTTTCCGATCTTGCCCAAGCTGGCGATACAGCGCGGTCATAGACTCCAGCGCGATGCTTTGGCGCAGCCGGTTGTTGCTCTGCCGCGCCATTTGCAACACCTGCTCATAAAGGTTGGCCGCTTTGCCGAAGTCGCGCAGCAACACATAGAGATCCGCCAAATCCGTCAGATAGGCCGCCAGGAGGCGTTGATCGTTGGCCTTGCCCAGCAGTTCGACTGCTTGCAGATAATGTTCCTGTGCGGTCGCCAGATCGCCGAGTTGGTGATGCAGGTTGCAGATATTCCCAATCACCCTGCCGAGATTGGCGGTGTCGTCGAGACTGCGCGCCAACACCAGTTGTTGCTGTGCGTAAGGCAACGCTTTTGCATACTCATCCTGCCGCGCATACATATTCTCCAATTGGGATAAGGCGGACATTTCCAGTCGCTTGCTTCCCAGGTCGCGGGCCTGTATCAGGGCGGTTTCAAAGGCGCTCAGGGCCGCCGGAAAATTGGCGAGCCTCGTGTGAATCGTGCCGAGGAACAGCGTCGCGGGCAGGCGTTGCTCTTCATCGGGAACCGTGTCGAGGAGTTGTAGATATTTCTCGATGGCGGCTACGGCCTCCAGGTATTGACCCAGGTTGTAGTGCGCCAGGGCCTGGTAGTATTGCGCGATGGTCAATTGCGGGTTGAGGGCGATGGCGCGCTCAAACGCTTGCAATGCAGCTTCGTATTGCCGGTTTTGGTAGAGAAAGTAGCCCCACCCATATTGCGTGGCGGCACTCTCCGGGCGCATGGCGAGGCGCGCCTTGAGATCGCTTTCGGCTTCCGCTTCTTGTTTTAACGCCCGTTGCTCTGCAATCAATCTTTCCAGGGCGGGCACGTGTTCCGGCAGTTCGGTCAGGCACTTGCGGAAATTCGTGATGGCGAGTTCGGGCTTCTGCTGCTCCCGGTAAATCAGCCCGAGTCCGTAGTAGGCTTGCGGGTTTGGCGGCGTGCGCGCCAGCAGCGTGTTGAGGTAGGCCGCGGCTTGATCAAGTTCTTTGTTGGACAGCGCGGCCCGCAACAGATGGCGGTAGGCCGGATCGAACTCCGGAAACTGTTCGATCAACCGCTGGCTGGCAAGCACGGCTTGCGCGAAATCACCCCGCCCTAACAAGCGCAGCAACGCGCGCTGTTGCTCGATCAAGGCGGATTGTGCCGAGGTTGCCGGCTGCCACGCCGCGCCGACAGCGAGGAAAAGAACGGTCAACCCAAACAGTTTGAGCCACCATACGCGCATAGTTGCACTCCTTCTGAAATGATCCGGCCAAACAACTCATTGCGACAATGCCGAAACGCAGATAATCGGCGCGCCTGCCGGTGAGGGGTTGTCTGACACTTTCCCCTGCGTTATTTGAAGCCCGTGCGTAATTCGGCGGGTTCATATTTTCGGCTCCGTAGGAGCCAAATGTTTATAGAACGTGCGTGGTAATTGCTCCTAAGCTCCGTAGGAGCGGCAGGTGTCGGACTACGGAGCTTGGGTGGTGTGGCGCGTTCAAACTATAAACATGCCGCGCCGCTGGCGCTAAAACCCTTGCCAACATTGGCAATGAATTACGCACAAGCTTCAGTTACTTACCCGGTTTCCCCAGGTAGTTGATTACGACGCCCAACGCTTTCATTTCAGCCAAAGGGAGATGCTCCAGCAATCGCTTGACTGTCCAGCCAAAGGTAATGTGCGAAGTCACGTCGCGGAAGTAACGTGAGAGCTTATCGTTGACCTCATGATTCTCATAATCGTGCGGGCGAACTGTAGGCGGCGGGGGAATACAGCGCGGTTCCGGGCAGTCCGTCACACACTCTTCTCCTACCGCAGTCGGGCAAATGCAATCATACGGACAGCTATAGATACGCGGGAACTTCGGGTTGCTGGTGCCGAGCGTACAGCCACGCCGAATGAGTTCTTTGACAACGTCTTGAGGCAGGCGGGGCTTACCGGCGTGAAGCAACCGGCGATAGTCACCACCGCTGACCAGGTTGAGGGCGGCGCTCAGTTTCACGAAACACAAGGTGAAGCGCCGCGAAAGTTTGAGACTAAGCGTTGCCGTCACCGCGCCTGTCCCCGCTTTCCAGGTAATCACCCGCGTCAACGCCAGCAGTTGATCGCGCGATTCCATCTGGGCCTTCACCTTCACGAGTTTGCCGGGCTTGACCGGCCCCTGTACGTTGCTGCTGAGCGGGGAGACCACCCGCAGACCTCGGACGTATTTCTTCCCGTTCCCGACGGCATAAACGAGCTGTTCCTTTTCGGCGCTGTCCTGGTAACCGATTGCGAAACCTTCTTGCAATTGACGCCGCTGGTCTTTCAGCAGGTTCTCGCCCGCAGGGGTGCGCAAACTCAGCAAATTGCCGTATTCATTGACTTCGATCCCCCAGCCAATTGTGTCCTCAAGCTTCAAGGTTTTCATCATTCTCTCCTGGGAATACTTGGAACGCAGCCAATGTTTGCCAACCGATCTCGCGTTACGTCCGATCAAGTCTGTACCGCAGGTTGGCAGACAAGAATGCCTGCGCTCCAAGTGGTTTCGATTTGCCGCCCACGGCCAACGCGACCAAAGGCGGAATTCATTTTTGATTTTCTACCTGACTCAACGTGAGTAACTCACCGCTAGCTCATACTGCCCGATCCTTTGCCGGGCCTTCCCGCGTTGGCCGTAGAGCCGCAACTGATACTTGCCCGCCGCCAGCGCCGTGCGGTTGAGCATCAGATTCAACGTCCCTTCATCGCCCACCGGTTTGAGTCCGGTGAGCGCGCGCACTGTCTGTCCGCGCTGATCAATGATTTCAAGCGCGTAGGCCGGGAACTCATACGGCTTGCTCTTGAGGAGCTTCAGGGTGAAAGCCTGCGTGTGCGCTGGCAGGCTTAGACTCAATTCGTCACCCGCGCCTTTTTCGGCGGAAAGACGGCGCTCGTATATTGGGATGTTCTGTTGCGCCGCCTGGCTCGCGTTGAGTTGCGTTTTGAGTTGTTCCGCCAGCGTCTCTGCCGCGACGCGCTTTTCGCGCTCCTGTTCGAGTTGCGCGCCGCCCGCTTGTTCGAGTTGACTGAGCCGTTGGGCCAGCGCTTTGCGGCTGTCGTCGTATTGCGCGGCCATTTGTTGGGCTTGCGCTTTTTCCTGCCGCTCGCGCCACAATTGCCACGCGAGCAGGCTCAGCAAGCCGAATGAAAGCAGCAGCAGCGTGGCGAGCGCGAGTGTGCCGCGCGAATCGAAAAATCCCTCGCGCTGTGGTTCAGCCGCCTGCCCGCGCGTCCATATCTTCCACCATTGGCGGCGCGGTTCGACGTCGTGGGGCGGCGTCTGTGGCGCAGTTTCAGCGAATGCGCGCTGCTGCCACGCTTGTTGCGCCGCCTGTTTGCCGAGTTGCAACAAGCCGGCGAACTCCGGACTCTGTTGCAACGCGCCGTCTGGTTGTCTGGCTTGCCCGCTCATCGCCATTTGCGCGCGGCATTCCGCGCACTGAATAAAATGCTGTTCGAGGCCAGGCCGCTCTGCGACAGAGCTTGCGCCGCTCAGCCAGGCCGCTACCTGCTGCGCCGATGGATGGTCATTTCCTTCCGGGGTTTGATAAATCATGTTGTCACCCAGCACCGAAATGCCCTCAACAACAGAGGACGCAATCCTGTGCCGCTTCACACATCGCCGGTCAAAGATTTGCGCAGGCGCGCTTTGGTCTGTCCCAGCAGGTTCGAGATGCTCGTCTCTTTCAAATCGCAAACGCCCATTGCGGCGATCTCCGTGACCGAATAGCCGTCGCGCGCGTGCAGCAAAAAGATCAGCACGTCGCGTTTGCCGTTCGGCCCCGCGCAGCAATGTTTGAGCAACTCGATCAGTTCGCTTTCGCTCAGGCCTTTGCGCGGAGCGAGCGTTTGCGCCGCCGGTCTGATCTCGCCCTGCTCTTCCAACAGTTGTTGCAATGACACTTCGTTGGCGCTGCGCCGGAGCGCCTGCCGGGCGCGCAGAAAACTGACGGTCTGATTGATCGCGGTGTGCGCCAGATAAGCCTCGGCTTCCGCTTCGGTCTCGCCGCGAAAATCGCGCAAGAGCCGGAAATCGCCTTTCACAATGGCGGCGTAGACATCCTGCAACAGATCGGCGGCCACATACGGGGGCGGCCAAGCGCCTTGCCCGTTCCGGCGCCAGGCGACGGTGATGCTGCGCGCCAGCAGCGGGTTGAAGCGGCGCACGAACTCCAGCCAGTACTCTTCACTCTCGGGTTGCGCGGCGCAAAGCCGGAATAATTGCGGACTGGCCAGAATTGCGGGGGAACTTTCTGCCATAAAGATCGCGCGGATGAAGCTCTGCCGGTTGCCGGCTCACGCCACTGCGCACTGTCGCCGAAGCCAGATGTTTGATTGCGGATGATCGCTGTTACTGTCGTGGATCACGCGTTGGAAGTTGGCGGGGATAGTAAGTCCGGCCAGTGAGATGCGCAAGAATTTGCGCGCCCGTTGGCGCTTTATACGAAGTTTTTGCGCGCGGTGGCGGCTGCGGGGTAGAGCGTACCGGTCGCCGACTTTCCGCACTCAATCGAGCGAGTCGTAATTTTCGGCACTACTGGAAATTGTCTGGGTCAAGGGAAAGGGGTCTTGCGGCTGCGCCGCCTGATGTGCGGCAGGTCTCTGACCTGCCGGGCATGGTTCGCTCCTATGCACTGGGGCTACGCCCCGAACCTTTGGGGCGTAGCCCCGGCAAAGGCGGGAACCGCTCCGGACGGTCACAGACCGTCCGCACATCAGGCGGCACAGCCGCGAAGCAGGGCGCCCACAAACTTTCCCGTGGTGCCTAATTTTCTTTGGTTGCCTCAGTAGCTTTGCTTGCGCGCTGCGTCCTCTGTTGTTGGAAGCGATTTCAGCATTACGGCCGCCGCCGGAATCGCCGCCAGAAAAATTCGGCGTGTTGGCTGCGCTTGGGCCTGCCGAGCGACGGCCCGCACGCCTGTCACCAAAAAGAATTTTCAACGCGTGTCACTTGGCGCGCCCTGAAGACGCTTTCATCTGTGAAGGCTGAAAACAGATAAACACGGCATACCGCCATCCGAACTGGCGTCACGCGCGGTTGTGGCGTGGCGTCGTAACCCCAATTTCTGTCCGACACAAAAGGAGAATGTTATGCAACACAAACTGATGTCTCTCGTCCTGGCCCTTTTCTGCGTTGTCTGTCTGGCCGCGTCCACGCGAGCGCAGGGCCGCGCTCCGAACTGCACCAACGGTACGGCCAGCGGCACCTATGGTTACCGCATGAGCGGCGTCATCGTCGGCGCGGGGCCGATATTGGTCAATGGCCTGTTCACCAACAACCCGGATGGCACAATCAGCGGCAACGTGCATGTGACCATCGCCGGCCAGCAGATTCCCGACGCCAGTTGGAGCACCGGGACTTTTACCACCAATAACGATTGCACCGGTTCGGGCAAGTTTTTTGTCGCCGCGCTCAATACCGAGATCACCTTTGACTTCGTCGCCACCGACGGCGGGCGTCAGATTGATTTGATGAACACCAACGCGGGCAATGCCTTTCACGGCGTCGGGCGGCGCATCAGCCCGGCAGGCCGCGCGCCCAGTTGCAACAACGGCACGATCCTCGGCACCATTGGCCTGCGGCTCGAAGGCAGTATCCCCGGCGTGCCCACTTTGGTTGAGATAGCTACGACCACACACGCGCTCGACAGCAATTTCAACGGCCTGATGAGCGGGGCCGGCAAGCTCAGCTTCAACGGCATGATCCTGGCCCGCACCTTTCAGGGC
Source organism: Acidobacteriota bacterium (assembly GCA_031418175.1). GTDB lineage: Bacteria > Acidobacteriota > Blastocatellia > RBC074 > RBC074 > JACPYM01. Next base: position 13,101 of record JANOWX010000024.1, read on the forward strand.
ACCTACAAACTGAACAGCGATTGCACTGGCAAAGGGCACTACACCGACTCGCTTGGCAATGACATCAATTACACCTTCACGGTCGTGGATGGGGGCCGCGAGATTTACTTCCAGGGGACTGATCCCGGCATCGTTGTTTCCGGCGTGGGCCGGCGGGTGCAGTAAAGCGGGCTTTCGGGGAAATTTCCGAATTCTTTCGGCGTTCTTACGGGACGGCTACCGGATGTTTCCGTAAGGTGGGTGCAGAGGGGACAGCGTTGCGGGGCGAGACGGCACCGGGCGAGCGCCGCAACGCTGTGGCGAACGGGCAAAGAGCTAGCAATTCAATCCTGGTCAATTTTGGCTGAAATCCGCCGTTGCGCGCGTCATCCACGCCCGCCACGGCAGGGAGAAGTGTGGCTGCCATTGACGTGACAGCCACCCCGATCAAACACGCAAAGGAGAAATCATGCAAAGACAGAAATTGGTTTGTTTAAGCCTCGTATTGTCAATTCTCGCGCTCTTCGGCGCTGTCGCTTTGGCGCAGCAGCCGGAGGAACAAACACCGCTGCGCTCCGCGCCTACGCGCCCACCACGCGGCGCGCCGCTAACCGAAACAGAACGCGCGGCGCTGCTGCCAACCACCAGCCTGAGCCTCAGCCCTGAACAGACGGTCATTCCGCTGGGCACTTACACCGCCGTCGTGCAGCAAGACCTGCGCGTCGGCCAATTCTTGTTTTTCAGCGGCGAATACCAACTGACCTTGCTTGCGGGCGGCAAGTATCAACTGGGCCTGAACGATTTCATTTTGCAATCGGGCAATTACACCGTGACGCAGGGCGCGCTGGAATTCAGCAGCCCGGCGGGCATGGACGTTTGCAGCAACAAGGCCGTCTATCCATACCAACTGCAAGGCAATCGGCTCACGTTCACGGCGGCTGCCTTGCGCGCCGATGGCTGCACAGAGCGTGTGGTGTTGCTGACCAGCGCGGCGTTTACCAAACACGATCCGGCGCGCGACGTCTGGAAGAACATTGGCCCAACGGGCGGCAGAATCTGGTCGCTCCTGGCCCACGACGGCAAACTCTTGGCGGGTACCGACGGCGGCGGCGTCCTGGTTTCGGCGGACAACGGACAAAGCTGGAAAGCGACCAAAGGCATTCGCCTCCATCAAATCCTCGCGCTCGGGGCTTCGGGTGGCGTGCTCTTTGCGGGCGGCACGGGCAGCCTGGGCGTGTTTATGTACGTTTCCACGGATGGCGGGGAAACCTGGGAGTTCGTGCTCACGAATCTCGCCGCCAACGTCTGGGACTTCGCCGAAAGCGGCGGGCGGCTTTACGCGGCGACCTTTGGCAACGGCGTCTGGCGCATGGGCGCGACGCCGTATCTGTGGGAAAAGGTCGGCACGGCGGGCTTGACCAATCAAAACGTCTATACACTGGCGGCCAGCGGCAACACTTTGTTTGCGGGCACCGACGGCGGCGGCGTCTTTCGCTCGACGGATGGCGGTAACACCTGGACGGCGGTCAACACGGGCCTCACGCAATTGCGCATTCGCGCGATGGCGGTAGACGGGGCGAAGCTTTACGCCAGCTCGGCTTTTGGCTCACCGGCCACCACGCCCAACGAAGTCTTTGTCAGCGACAACCTCGGCCAGACTTGGGCGAAATTGGGCAACGGCCTTGCAGCGGATTTCCCGCCGAATTTCATCAACTCGGCTTTCGATTTGGTTCCGCTGGGCGGCAAGCTTTTCGCGACCGGCTCGAACGGCGTGTTGATGTTCGACGGCGCGAAGTGGAGCGCCGTGCACAGCGGTTCGCCCACCCCCGGTTTCTTTTCCGTCACGGCCAGCGGCAACACGCTCTTTGCCGGCGCCTGGTTTGACGGCGTCTCGCGTTCGACCGACGGCGGTGTGACCTGGACGAAGACCA
>JANOWX010000025.1:0-1634 GCA_031418175.1 Acidobacteriota bacterium
CGAGCTTTCCTGCCGGAAGGAAGACGTTTGACGCCGAGACCGCACGCTGGAAGCGATGCGTACCCAGGTGGCCGCGCTCTGTCATCAAGCATTCACCTCACTTATTCTTTCACCTCACCCATTCTGCGTTGCACATAAAACGACAACAGCAACAACAACCCCACCGCCGTCCAGACCAACACGCGCAACTTGCGATACACGGCCAGCGCCACGCCCGTCAGCGAACCGAAACCCAGCACCACGGCCAGCCACCCCGTGCCCGCTTCATCCACACCCAACTTCACCGGCACAAAGGCGAAGGCGAAATTGATGACGCGGTTGACCGCTTCGCAAATAAAGGCCGTCAGCCAACCGGCCTCGACGCCCAGAATGTGCAGCGTCAGCCAAATTTCGAGCACGCCCAGCGCGTGAAAGCCCGCTTCGCACACACAGACCAGCGCGAAATCGCGCGGCCGCTGGCGGGCGAAGTTGAAGCTATGCCGTTCGAGCTGTTGCAAGCGCAACAGGGGCCGTTCCAATTTGTGCGTGAAAGCCAATAACAGACGATGCGTACTGCCGATGTGCGCGCTCACTTTACGCAAAAGCTTCACCACTGACCAGCGCCGCCACCAGATCAACCCCGAAACAAACAGAAATAACAACAGTCCCAACGCCAACGCCACGCTCACCGCGCGCAAGGCCGCGTTGACGGCCACCGTCGCCAGCAGCAACACCAACCCGGTGAGCATCATCAGGCAGGCCGAGAAAAGATAGCTGGCGAATTCCAGCGAGAGCGCCGCCGCCGCCGCGTGCATGGGCAAGTGCGCGCTAAAAAAAACCAGCCGCGCCGGTTCGGCCAACAACGGCCCCGCCGTCGTCAGGTTACCCACCGCATCGCCGATCAGCCGCGCGCGCCAGATGTTGAACAAACCCACACCCCGTTCCCGCGCGCGCAAACAGCGCAGCCAGGCATAGGCGCGCAACACCGGGCGCAGCGCCGACACGGCCAGAATCCAGCCGAAGCGCGCATCCAGCGCACGCACGCGCAACCAGAGTTCCTGTGAACCGGCTTGTTTAACAATGAATACGAAGAGCGCCGCGCCGATGAGGAGTGAAATAAAAGTGAGGACGTGGGCGCGCGCTTTCATTGCGAGGGTAGGACAGACTTTAGTCTGTCCGTCTGTCGGTCTGTTTTTGGGAGTGGCGCGTAGGACAGACTAAAGTCCGTCCTACCCCTTCTTCCAGTTCGCCAATTGCTCGGCAAACGGATTGTTGAACGCCGGCGGTTTGCGCTCTTCCCGTTGGCGATTGTCGCGGCGCGGTTCATCGCGGCGCGGTTCATCACGGCGCCGATTGTCGCGTTGGTCATCGCGCCGGTCACGCCCGCGCTCTTCACGGCGCGGCTGGTTTGCAACATCGGCCTGTTCGCGCGGTTTGGCGCGCACGGCCTCGCTTTTCATCGTCAGCGCGATTTGGTTTTTATCCAGATTGATTTCCAGCACGCGCACGCTGACGCGGTCGCCCGGATTGACCACGTCGCGCGGGTCTTTGATGAAACGATCCGAAAGCTGCGAGATATGCACCAGACCGTCCTGATGCACGCCGATATCGACGAAGGCGCCGAAGGCCGCGACGTTCGTCACCACCCCTTCGAG
>JANOWX010000026.1:0-5964 GCA_031418175.1 Acidobacteriota bacterium
GCCGCCGAGATAGGTCGAATACACCAGGCCCGCGCCGCTCGGATTCAGCTTCGAGACAAAAAGGTCACCGCCGCCCGCCAAGCCCGGTTGCAGCGCATTCGCCAAAGGAAAGTTGGTCGAGCGCGTCCAGCCCGAAACATACGCATTGCCATCCGCATCCACCGCCAGCCCGCAGCCCTGCTCTATGCCGCCGCCGCCGTGATAGGTCGAATAGACCAGCGTGCCGCCGTCCGGCGCGAGCTTGGTCACAAAGGCATCCGCGCTGCCGCCGCCGTAGTTTTGCTGCAAGGCGTTTCTCAGCGGGAAATCGGGCGAGGCCGTTTGGCCGATCACGTAGGCCGCGCCGCTGGCGTCCACGGTGATGCCATTGCCTTGTTCCGTGTTGTTGCCGCCGAGGTAGGTCGCATAGGCCAAGGCCGCGCCATTCGCGTTCAGCTTGGCGATGAAAGCGTCCGCCGCGCCGCCGCCGTAATTCCGCTGCGGCGCGTTGGCCGTCGTGGGGAAATTGGGCGACGCGGTGACGCCGGTCAGATACACATTGCCGGCGGCGTCCACGGCCAGCCCGGAACAGGCGTCGCCACCGTTGCCGCCCAGCCAGGTGGAATAAAGCAGCGTCGCGCCGCTGGGGTCGAATTTGGCGACGAAGCAATCAAACGCGCCGCCGAAATTCGCCTGCGCCGGATTGGCCGTGACGAGGTTGGCCGAACCGGTGCCGCCTGCCAGATAGATGTTGCCCGCCGCGTCGAGCGCAATGGCGTTGCCGTGATCGAAGCCGCTGCCGCCGAAGTAGGTGGAATAAGACAACACCGGATCAATCACGAGCGGCAGGCTGGTGTCGTAAGCGCCGAGGTCAAAGCCCATCGTTTGATTGCGGATTGCGGATGGCGGATGGCGGATTTGGTAGCGGCCCGCGATGAACTGCTTGCCGTTGGGCGTTTGCTGGTAAATCACCGGCGGATGTTGCCGCAGTTCACCGTCAGTGGTTTGCAACACGAGCGCGCCGTCGGCGTCCAGGCGCAGTTGCTTTGCGCCATCAAACGTCAGTTCGATCTGGCGCGGGTCGGCGCCGGGCTGCACGACGAAGTCGTATTCGAGTTGCCGCTGTTGGCCGTAATAAACCACGTCAATGCCGGGATAGACGGCGGCGGCTTTGACGCGGGCGTAATTGGGCACGTCGCGCCGCCAGCGCCGCGCGTCGTTGCCAATGAGGTAATGGCTCTTGCCGGGCAGTTCGTCCAGACCGGTCAACGCCGCTTGCGGGTTGGCGCGCGCCAGCTTCAGGCGCACGACGGCGCCGCCGCGCAACGCGAGCGTCGCGCCCGCCGCCGTCAGCGCGAGTTGATAACCGTCGCCGCGCGCCAGAAAGCGGGTGTCGCGCGGTGCTTGTCCCTGATTGGCGGTGAAGCTCAGCGGCAGGTCGGCGCGGAGTTGCGCGCGGTTGACCGGCGGCGGCGCGGGCGAGCTGTAGCCGGGCTGACTGGCCTTGTTCGTTTGATTGCCTGAGCTTAACGCCGCCAGCGCCAGCACGGCAGCGATGATGAAGTTTTTGTTGCGATTCATGGCGATTCTCCTTTGTTTTCGCGGGCTGCCGCCATGACTGCGTTGCGACAGAGCCACAGCCGCCCATCCGGGGTTTCCTGAAAATGCAATTGACCGGCTTCGGCTCGGCGGAAGAGCGTGCGCGTGCTGACACCAAGCAGCGCCGCCGCGTCGTCCGGCGTGAGCAGCGTCATTGCGCAGGCGCATTCCGCACACCAACCCGTCAACGGCTCGCGCGCTGGCAAGCGGCGGCGGATGACGACGGTTTCGACCGTTTCAATCAGCACCTCGGTCAATTTGCGTTTCTTCACGGCGCGCCTCCGATGCGGTACGGGGAGCGGTAGCGACCTGGTACAGCCCAGTCGCGCGCCTGCCGCAGTTGCCAGGTCGCTACCGCTCCCTGTACCGCATCGCGCGGCTTGGTCTAAAATGCCTGCGGGATGACGGCGTTGCTTCATTACTGCCAACCGCGCCATCCCACGTGCGCCGCAACTTACGGAACCCGGCTGCTGGAAGTCCTGTCAGTTCGCCGAAAGAAAACGGAAAAAATCCCGAAAGCCGCGATGTCTGAGCCTGACAACAAGTTGAATGGACAAATCTATGAGTTCGGCCCCTTCCGGCTGGCGGTCGCCGAGCGCCAACTGCGGCGCGCGGGCGCGCCGGTTCACCTGACGCCGAAGGTGTTCGATCTGCTGGTCGTGCTGGTCGAGAGCAACGGGCGGCTGTTGGACAAGGAAGAATTGCTGGCGCGGGTCTGGCCCGACAGCTACGTCGAAGAAGGCAACATCAACCGCAACATCTCCACGCTGCGGCGCGCGCTGGATGGCGACGGCGAAGAGTTCATCGAAACCGTGCCGAAGCGTGGCTACCGCTTCAACGCGCCCGTTCGGTTGGCGGCGGGCGCGGAAGTAATCGTGTTCGAACGCCGCGTGCAAACGCGCCTCGTCGTGGAGGAAAGCAGCGAGGCCGCGCCGTCAACTGCGCCTGAACCACAATCGGGCAAGACCTTCCGTTGGCGCCAGCCGCTACTCGTGGGCGCGGCGTTGGCGCTGCTGGCCGCCTGTGGCGGGTTGCTCTGGCGTTGGCGCACCCCGCCCGCCGCGCCGCCGATCAACGCGGTCGCCATTTTGCCCTTCAAGTTTCTGGGCGCGGACAAAGCCGATGAATATCTGGGGCTGGCGCTGACCGACACGCTGATTACGCGGCTCGCCGGGGTCAAACCGAATTTCGTGCGCCCGACCAGCGCCGTCTTGAAGTACCAGAAAGACGACCGCGACGCGCTGGCCGCCGGACGCGCGCTGCGGGCGGACGCCGTGCTGGATGGCTACGTGCAAAAGTTCGGCGGGATGGTCAGCGTGCGGCTGCAACTCGTGCGGGTGGCCGACGGGGCGTTGCTCAGCACGCTGGAATACGCGCGGCCCGCGCCGGACTTGCTGCTGTTGCACGACGCCGTGACGCAGCAGGTCGCACAGGCGCTGGCCTTGCCCCTGAGCGCCGAGCAACAGCGCCAATTCAAGCGCCGTTACCGGGACAGCGCCGGGGCTTACGACGCCTATTTGCAGGGCCGCTATTTCTGGAACCGGCGCGGGCCGGACTGGCACAACAAGGCGTTGGCCGCGTTTGAACGCGCGCTGACGCTCGATGCGGGCTACGCGCTGGCTTACACCGGCCTGGCCGACACCTATCACATCCTCGGCGATCACGGCTTGCTGCCGCCCCGCGAGGTCTTTCCCAAAGCGCGCGCGGCGGCGGTCAAGGCCTTGGAACTGGATGAGGCGCTGGCCGAAGCGCACACCGCGCTGGCGGGCATCAAGGCGGTCTTTGACTGGGAGCAGGCGGCGGCGGAACGCGAATACCGGCGCGCTCTCGAACTCGATCCGAATTACGCGCTGGCTTACGGCTGGTATGCGGTTTATCTGCGGAGAATGCGGCGCTTTGACGAAGGGTTGCGGCTGATCGCGCAGGCGCAGCAAATTGATCCCTTGCTGCTCAGCCTGCACGTTTACGCCGCGTCCATTCACCTGGACGCCGGCCAGTTGGAACTGGCCGCCGCACAAGCCCGCCGCGCGCTCGAACTCGATCCCAATTTCTGGACGGCCCGTTACGCGCTGAGCCGCGTGGCCGCCGCGCAGGGCGATCAGGCCGCCGCCGTGGCGGGCGCGGCAGAGGCCGCGCGGCTGGCGCCGGACAACCTTTCGCTGCGCGCGGAGTGGGGCTTTGCGCTGGCGCGGGCGGGCCGGCGGGACGAGGCGCGCCGCCTACTGGCGGAATTGCAGGCGCTTTCGGCGCGGCGTTACGTCAAAGCGTATTCCATCGCCATTATTCATCTCGGTCTGGGCGAACACGAAGCGGCGCTGGCTTGGCTGGCGCGCGGGCTGGAACAACGCGACACCTTTATGACCAATCTGGCCTGCGATGCGCGTTTCCAACCGTTGCGGGCGGAGGCGCGGTTTACCGAATTGCTGCGGCGCGTCGGGTTGCCGACACAATGATCCTTCAGGTCTGCCTTGCGCGTCCGCGCGGAACAAAGCTCAACTTGCGCGCGTGCCAAGCAGACTCACGCCCCCGCCCCCTGGGCGGGCAGCCCCGCGCGGAATCGTTGGTTTGGTTTTCCGCAAGGCCCCGCTATAATCGCCGCGCGCTGGCGGCTCCTCCGCAAACAGCGCGTATTCCGCAGTATGAGGACACCATGGAGATCACCGTTAGAAGCAACGGCACCGTCACGATTATTGATTTGAATGGCAATCTGACCATCGGACGCAGCGAAGAAGCGTTGCGCGAAACCGTCACCCGGCTGATCGGCGAAGAGCGCCGGCACGTGCTGCTCAATCTGGCCGAGGTGCCGATGATTGACAGTTCCGGCATCGGCGCCATCATCAAATCGTTCACCAGCCTGCAAGCGACCGAGGGCAAATTGAAAGTGCTGCGCCCCTCGCGCATGGCGCGCCAACTGTTGACCATCACCGGCCTGATGTCGGTGCTGGAAACGTATGAAGACGAATCCCAGGCGGTTACTTCGTTTTGAAAGGCGTGTCAGTAGCCCGACCGTGAGGGAGGGCAGGTGTCGAGTAAAACTCATTGGCTACTGCCTGACGCTTGCCCTCCCTCACGGCCTCACGGTCAGGCTACTGACACAGCGGTCTTATGCAAAAGACGGCGCAACTCAAAGTCATCAACCGGTTCGGCGCGGAGAAAATCCTCACGCTCGATAAACCGTTGTTCACCATCGGACGCAAGGCCGAGAACGACCTGCAACTGCTCTCCGACACCGTCTCGCGCCAGCACGCTGAAATCATCTTCGAAGACGGCACTTACTTCATCGTAGACATCGGCAGCAAACGCGGCACCTTCGTCAACGAACAGCGCGTCGAACGCAGCGCCTTGCAACACCAGGATCGCATCCGCGTCGGCGGCGACGAAGAGCAGTTCCTGATCTTCCTGGATCAAACCGTCGAACAGGCCTCGATCATCTTCGACACCGGCACTTATCAGGCGCGCCCGCAAACCTATGACCGCGCACCCGACGCTTCGGCCAACGAAGAACTGCAAAAACTCTCGCGCTATCTGGAAGTCAACCAGGCGTTCAAATTCTCGATGTCGCCCGACGACGTGCTGTGCCTGATCGTGGACGCGGCGATTGAAATGGCGCAGGCCGAACGCGGCTTTCTGATGCTGCTCAACCAGCGCGGCGATCTCGAATTCAAGGTCGCGCGCGACAAACAGCGCAACTGGCTGCTCGGCAATGATTTTTCGATGAGCCGCTCGGTCGTCGAAGAAGCCTTCAAACAGAACCGCAGCATCATCGTCAACGAAAGCAATCAACCCGATGCGCTTGACCGCCAAAGCGTGCGTGAATTGGAACTGCACACCATCGCCTGCATCCCGCTGCGCAGCTTCCAGATGAACGAGCAGATGGACGCCACGACGATCCTCAAACGCGATGTGATCGGCGTGCTGTATGTGGACAGCCACTTCATCAAAAATACGCTCACACCGACTTCGTTGCGCTTGCTCGAATCGCTCGCCTTCGAGGCGACCAAGACGCTCGAAAGCGTGCGGCTGATGCACGAGGAAGAGGACAAGAAACACCTCGAAGAAGAACTCAAACTGGCCGGACAAGTGCAAGCCGCCCTCGCGCCGACCTCGTTCATTCAACCGGCGCATTTTGAAGTCGCGGCGACCGCGTTGCCCTCGCGCGATGTGGGCGGCGATTTTTACGAACTGATTCAACTCAAAGATGGCCGCTGCGTCTTTACCGTCGGCGATGTATCGGGCAAAGGGATTGCCGCCGCGATTCTGGCTGCAGTCGCGCAAGGGGCGTTGCAAGCCCTGTTCATCGCCGGCCTGCCGCTGACCGAGGTGATCGCCAATCTGAACAAAGCGGTCGTGCTGCGTTCCGCTTCCAACCGCTTCATCACGCTGTTT
>JANOWX010000027.1:0-3353 GCA_031418175.1 Acidobacteriota bacterium
GGGTACGCATCGCTTCCAGCGTGCGGACGTGGCGTCAGATGCAACAATACTGGAGGATTTCCTTCCAGCCTTCGTTGGTCTGCTGCCACGTCCGCACGCTGGAAGCGATGCGTACCCAGGGTGAGAAGCTCAAATGAGAGACACGCAAAGAACCATGCTGAAATCGTTGTTGATTCTGGCCCTGCTCTGTCTCTATTTCTTCGTCAATTCGGCGAGTCTGATGCCGACGAGCAAGGCGCAAAGCTCAGCCAAGGATTGCACCACCTGCGACCGCGACGCCCAGCGCAATCGTCCGCCCTCGCCCTGCGATCCCAACTTGCCCGCGCCTGAGGCCGAGCGCCTTGCCAAAGAGGCGACGCCAACCAAATGGAACATGACGCCTTGCGCCGCCGAATTGCGCAGCCGCGGTTGCAACGATTGCCACAGCGGCATCGAAGACATGCACAGCGGCTCGATCAATCTGGGCTGCATTGATTGTCACGGCGGCGATGCCACGGTGCGCCGCACGTTGGAAGCGGCCTATCAATCCGTACCTTACGAAGAGTTGAAGAAGAAAGCCCACATCCAGCCGCGCTTTCCCGAAGCCTGGAAAACCTCTGGCAATCCCGAACGCCCGGCGACGTTGACGCTGAAGGAAGACCCGGCGTTTATGCGCTTCGTCAATCCCGGCGATTTGCGCATCAGCCAGTTGACCTGTGCCAGCGCCGAATGCCACACCAACGAAGTGCACAACGTGAAGCGCAGCATGATGACGACCGGTTCGATGTTGTGGGGCGCGGCGCTTTATAACAACGGCGGTTTCCAGTTCAAAGACGCGCGTTGGGGTGAGAGCTTTGGCCCGGATGGCACACCGCAACGCCTGCAAACCAATCCGCAGCCCGACGCGGCCACGACGCAAAGCAAAGGCGTGTTGCCATACCTTGATCCCCTGCCCCGTTGGGAGATTTCGCAAATGGGCAATATCCTGCGCACCTTCGAGCGCGGCGGGCGCAAGGCCGCTGAAATCGGCAATCCACAGCCGGAAGAGCCGCCGGGCAAGCCTACGCAAAACTTATTGAGCCCGCGCGGACTCGGATCATTGCTGACGACCGACCCGGTTTATCTGGGTCTGCAAAAGACGCGGCTGCTCGACCCTATGCTTTCGATGATGGGCACGAACGATCAGCCGGGCGATTACCGTTCGAGCGGCTGCACGGCCTGTCACGTCGTTTATGCCAACGACCGCAATCCGCAGCATTCGGGCCAGTACGCGCAATTCGGCCACACGGGTGAGAGCGCCTCCGGTGATGCGGCCCTGTGCGCCGCCCAAAACAAAGGCGAACGCGGCCATCCAGTGCGTCACCAATTCACGCGCGCGATTCCGTCCAGCCAATGCATCGTCTGTCACGTGCACCCGGGCACGAATGTGCTGATGACTTATTACGGTTCGACCTGGTGGGATTTGGAAACAGACGCGGGCGATATGTACGACCCGCAAAAGCTCAGCCCCGAACAGCAGCAACAGATTTTGGCGCGCAACCCCGAAGAGTCCGCCTTGCGCGGCAAGTGGCGCGACGTGAGTTTCCTGGACAACTTGGACAAGCTGAACAGCAGTCCGCATCGCAAGAATACGCAGTTCGGCGATTTCGCCGGTCACGGCTGGATTTTCCGCGACGTGTTCAAACGCGACCGCAAAGGCAATCTGCTTGATGCCACCGGCGAAGTCATTGACCAGAGCAAGGTCACGCCCGAACTGTTGCAACGCGGAACCAAAGAATCGACTGACAAACCTGAAACGCGTGCAGGTGTGCCCGTGCACCTCAAAGACATACACCTTGAAAAAGGCATGCACTGTGTGGATTGCCACTTCAAACAAGACAGCCATGGCAACGGCAAGCTCTATGGCGAAGTGCGCGCGGCCATCGAAATTGATTGCACCGACTGCCACGGCACCGTCTTTGACCGCGCCGATCCGACTTCACCCAAAGCGAAAACAACAGCGGCGGCGGGCGGCAATCGCATGCTCGATTACCGCATGACGCCCTTCAATCAGGATCGCTTTTTCTGGAAAGGCGGACAGCTTTATCAGCGCTCCGCCGTTGAGAAAGGCAAGGAGTGGCCGGTCACACAGGTTAAAGACACGGTTGATCCGGCCAACAGCCATTACAACGAGAAAGCCGCGCTCGCCAAGACGATTCAAAAAGACGGCAAGACCTGGGGCGCGCCGCAAGCTGGCGACACGCTGGCGCACAGCAATCAGAGCATGACCTGCTACACCTGTCATCTTTCTTGGACACCCAGTTGTTTTGGCTGTCATTTGAAGATGGAGGCCAACGAGCAGAAGCCGATGCTGCATAACGAAGGCGAGCATGAGTTGCGCAACTGGACGTCGTATAACTTCCAGACGCTGCGCGATGATGTCTTTATGTTGGGCAAGGACGGCACGGTCACTGGCAAACGCGTCGCGCCAGTGCGGTCGGCCTGTGCGGTGCTGGTTAGCTCGCAGAACGCCTTGCGCGAGTGGATTTATTCGCAGCAGCAAACTGTCTCGCAAGAAGGATACAGCGGGCAATCCTTCTCATCGCATTTCCCGCACACGGTGCGCACCAAAGAAACCAAGGGCTGCAGCGATTGTCACCTGTCTGAGAAGAACGACAACAACGCCTGGCTGGCGATGGCGACGATGCAGGGAACGAATTTTTATAACTGGATCGGGCGCTTTGTTTATGTGGCGACCGGTCATCACGGCTTCGAGGCCATCGTGGCGACCGAGCGCGATGAACCGCAGGCCGTCATCGGCAGCTATCTGCACAAAGTCGCCTTCCCCGAAGAGTTCAAGAAGCACGAAGCGGCGCATCAGGAATTGCATGAGGTTTACGAACACCCCGGCAATGACATTGGCGCCGGCGTCAACCCGTTCAAAAAAGCGCCGGATGAAATCCTGAGCGTGCAATTGCGTGGCGAATATCTTTATGCCGCCGCCGGCAAAGGCGGTTTCCGCATCTTCGACGTGGCGAACATTGACCAGAAAGGTTTTTCGGAGCGGATCACGAGCGCGCCCTTTTCGCCGTTGGGGCAGCGGTTTTACGTCAAATCGAAATTCGCCACCGCGCTGGCTTCGCCTTCGACACTGGCTGTTGATCCGTCTGCCACTGTGGATGCGGTCATGAAAATTCCGCAGAAACGCCGGCATCGCCCTGAAAACGAGGAAGGAATTTACCGCGACGACAAACAGCCGATTCATCCGCTCTACGCTTTCCTGTATGGCACCGACCGCGAGGAAGGCTTGGTCGTCATCGGCAATCCGCTGGATGAAAAAGAGCACGGGCCAGGCGTCGCGACGCTGTTGGATGGCGACCCGAACAACAACTTCA
>JANOWX010000028.1:0-11781 GCA_031418175.1 Acidobacteriota bacterium
CCAAACCCACTGGCCAGTTTATGCACCTTGGCTAAACCACTTAACGGCTGTTGAGCACCTTGAATACAGCCTCTGCCGCACGCGTTAAATTGCGCAACGCCGGACGCAAAGTGAGCAAAAATTTCAACGCCGCACGCGGTCGCTTCGCCAACGCCCGCAACGTCGGCCAGAGTCGCATGCGTCCCGCCGCATCGAGTCCGGCATTGAAATCGGGCAAATCGCTGGCTGCTTCATCCAGCACCACGCGCACGGCCGCACAGGGCAGTTGGAATTCGGCAGCCGCGGCCATGACAAGATAGGTTTCCAAATCCACGGCTGCAGCCATCGTCTGTTCACGCAAGGCTTGTTTCAACCGCGCTTCGATCACCACACGCTCGACCAACAGACCGGCACCGCGACAACAGCGCAGCCCTTGCTTGCTCAAACCTTCAAACAGCTTTTGTCCCAAAACATCGTCGCAGTGAATGCTGCGGCTTTCCAAGTTGCCGCCCAGCAATGCCGCTTCCAACTTACGGCCATCCAGGCAGCGGTCGTAAAGCACCACGTCGCCTGTTTGCAAAGCCGGATCAAGCGCGCCCGCCAAGCCGATCACGAGCAGCGCCGCATAATGATTTTGCGCCAGATGCTCCCGCAATTTTCCGGCCAAGCTGACCGCGCCGATTTCGGTCTTGAGCAAAGCCACCTGCCGCGCACCGTAACGTCCGCGCAAAACCTTTAATCCGTTTTCGACCGTCGGCGCGGCAGCCGCCAACAGTTTCGCAACGGTATTGAATTCAATATCGGCAGCCGTGATGACACAAAGACCGCCAAGCGCTTCAGCTCCGTTTGCCGTCATTTCGTTGTTCCAACCATGCCAGCAAACGTCCACTGATGACCGCGTGCGCCGGGGTCAATTCCGCCACGCTGCCACAACCGCACAGCATGACCGCCACACGCAACTCGTCAATGAATCCTTGCAAGTACGACTCGACGGCCTCAATGCCGCCTGTGACATAAGCGCGCAGCAAGGGCAGTGCCATCCCCACGGCTTTGGCCCCCAGCGCCAGCGCCTTGGCCGCTTGCAAGCCCGTGCGCATACCGCCCGATGCGATCAAGTTCAAACCAAGCGGCTGCAATTCGCACACGCTCGCCGCCGTCGGCAGCCCCCAGTCCCAAAACGCTTCGCCCAGTTCGCGGTTGGCGCGATTGCGAATCGTCTCGACGCCCACCCACGAAGTTCCCCCCGCGCCCGACACATCCACCCATTGCACGCCTGCGTCCACCAATTGCGCACCCATCTCACGCGCAAAGCCACAACCCGTCTCTTTGGCAATGATCGGAATAGAGGATTCATTCACCAGCCGCCGCAACGCCGCCAGCGAACCGCGAAAGTCGTGATCGCCGCGTTCCTGAATCACCTCCATCGCGGTGTTGAAATGAATGCACAACGCGTCAGCCCCAATCGCTTCAGCCAATCCCACCGCCTCGCGCGTGCTCAATTCGCGCGCCTGGGCAATGCCGAGGTTGCCGAACAGGAGCACGTTCGGCGCGGCGGCACGCACTTGAAAACTGGCGGCGGATTCAGGGTGCCGCAACATCACGCGTTGCGAACCGACGCCGAAGCCCAGGCCCCAACGCTCCGCCAGCGCCGCCATTTCACGGTTAAAAACACCGACCTCAGCCACGCCCCCGGTCATCCCCGTAATGACCAACGGATAGTTGAGCCGTTTGCCCAGGATTTCGACACGCAGGTCAATGTTTTCCAGACAGGCGTCGGTTAAGGCTTGCGGCACCAATTCCACGTTTTCAAACCAGGTGGTTTTGTGGCGGAACTCGACGTCCTGATGCGCGCAGAGTTCGAAGTGACTTAGCTTGCGATTGAAGATTTCCTGTCTGGTTGTCATGCGTGAATGTTCAAATGCCTGGCAACTTGGTTGTTTGATGGCCTGTACGATAATTTGTTCGCGTTGGCGGAGCATAGGGTTGAACTTATCAACCAACGCCCGCTTGCAAATACGCCGCGATTATAGGGTTCAGATTCCCCGAATTCCAAAAGCCTTCGCCTCTGCTTCCGCGTCCAAACAGTCAATTCGTGTGCCAGCTTTTGCGCCGCCGGAAATAACGTTGACACGCTGTTGCAGCAGCCCTAGTCTTGCCACGCCGATTCCCTGATGTTCTTTACGTTCCGCAGCAGCTTCGAACAAAAATCCAAACGCAATTCCCAAGAGGTACCCGATGAAACAGTTGTTTGCCTTCATCGTTTGCGCCGCCCTCCTCGCCGTGCCCGTGTGCGCGTCCGAGGCAGAGGCCGTCGCGCTTTCCAACACCATTCAACAACGTCATCTGCCGCATGGTCTGATTCTCGATCCGCAGTTTGCCTCGCCCGACAGCAACGAGATTGTCGCCTACGCACACGGCGGCGATGCGGCGATCTGGACGGGGCATTATCTGGCGGCGGAAAGTTACCGCTACAGCGTAACCAAATCACCCGACGCACTGGCGAATGTGAAGCGCGCGCTGGCCGGCTTGCGGTTGCTGGCGGACGTGACGGGCAATGGGTTGCTGGCGCGTTGCGCGTTCCAATCCACTTGGAAATACGCGCAGAGCGTAATTAATGAAGAGCGCCGCCACGGCGTCTACTTCCGCGTGATCAATGGCGACACGTATGTTTGGATTGGCAACACCTCGCGCGATCAGTATTCGGGCGTCTTCTTCGGCTTGGGTGTGGCCTATGACTTGGTCGAAGACGCGCCGGTGCGCGACGAAATCAAAGCCCTCACGACCAAGCTGCTCGATTATCTGCTCGATAAAAACTGGCTGGTGACGATGCCTGGCGGCGAGATCAGCACCACCTTCACCGGCCATCCCGAACAGCGCTTGAGCTTCCTGGCCGTGGGACGCCGCGTCAATGCGGGCTTCACTGATGAATATGAACTGGCGCGCTTTTTCGCTTCGTTGACTGTCGGCAGCGCCATCGCCTTTGAAGTGCTGGAAGAACACGACTCGTATTTCAAATTCAATCTGGCGACGATCAATCTGTTCAACCTGATCCGGCTGGAAAATGACGCGACCTTCCGCAACCGCTATCTTGACACCTACAACATACTGCGCCGCACGACCGACGATCACGGCAACGCGCATTTCAATCTGATTGACCGGGCCTTGCGCGGGACGGCGGAGGTGTCGCGCGATGAAGCTACGCGGCAGATGCTGAATGATTGGTTGAAACGTCCGCGCCGTGATGTGTGGCTGGATTGGCGCGGCAGCGCGCGCTTTGCCACGTGTGGCGCAGACAGAGCCTGTGCGCCGCTGCCGATTGCAGATCGTATCTGCACCGACTTCCTCTGGCAACGCAGCCCGTTTTTATTGTGGGGCGGCGGTTACGGCAATATCGAAGGCGCAGGCATTGATTACATTTTGCCGTATTGGATGGCGCGCTATTACGGCGTGCTTCAGGAATTCCAGGCGCCGAAACGCAATCCAACCCCGCGTTCAAACCTGCCTGTGCGCGAGCGGGGGCAAACATCCAATGGCCTTGGATAAGCAGAGCGGCGCACCGCACATTCTTCATCCTGCATTCTGACTTCTTCCTTCTTTTGCAGAAAACCAGTCGTTGCTTGCAAAAGAAGGAAGAAGTCAGAATGCAGGATGAAGAATGACCTGGGCTACCGGTTTAATCGCTGGGCGAGTGCCATTACAGCTTACGCAGCTTCACACTTTCCACCGCATGATCCGCGCCCTTCTCTAAAATCAAATGCGCGCGCGTCCGCGTTGGCAGGATGTTTTCGCGCAGGTTGAGGCCATTGATTTCTTCCCAAATGCTCAGCGCTTTTTGCGCCGCTTCGGCATCGGACAGGTTGGCGTAACGGTGAAAGTACGACGCCGGATCGCGGAAAGCCGTGCGCCGCAGCGTCAAAAAACGGTTCACGTACCAGCGTTTGACGTGTTCCTCGTCCGCATCCACATAAATCGAAAAATCGAAAAAGTCCGAGACAAACACCGGATTGTCCGCGCCCACGCCGGTTTGCAACACGTTCAACCCCTCGACAATCACGATGTCCGGCTGCCGCACTTTGACCGTTTGGTCGGGCCAGATGTCGTAGATGATGTGCGAATAGACGGGCGCTTCGACTTCGGGTTCGCCCGCCTTGACCTCGGCGATGAAGCGCAACAGCCGCCGCCGGTCGTAGCTTTCGGGGAAGCCCTTGCGCTTCATCAACCCGCGCTCTTCCAGCACGGCGTTGGGAAAGAGAAAGCCGTCGGTCGTGATGAGATCAACCTTGGGATGATGCGACCATTGCGCCAGCAGGGCCTGCAGCAAACGTGCCGTCGTGCTCTTGCCCACGGCCACGCTGCCCGCGATGCCGATGACGTAAGGAACCTTGCCGGTGTCGTCGCCGAGAAAGATGTCCTTGGCTTCGTGCAGATTCTGCTGCGCGGCGACGTACAGATTGAGCAAGCGCGACAACGGCAAATAAATCTCCGCCACCTCGCGCAACGAAATCTCTTCGTTGACGCCACGCAGCCGCACCAGATCGGCCTCTGACAAGGTCAGCGGCGTGTTGTCGCGCAAGCGCGCCCATTCGGCGCGCGTGAAGTTGAGGTAGGGTGAGAGCGGCATAGTGTGGTTAATGGTCAGTGGTTAAGCGACCAGCACGAAGCGCGTCCTTTGCCCTGATCGCCTGTCCCGCCGATAATGGCGCGGCGTTGTTGTTCCATGGTTTTTATTTGGATTGAATTGAACTTGAAGACCAAGCTGTCTTCACCGGCATTCTAGCATCACGTCCGCAAGCCAATGAAAGCGACCGGCGAATTACCCAAAGCGCGCACAACCAAAGCGCTGCCGACAAAACTCAGCTTCAAAACACGGCTGCGCGAATTCAGCGCGCTGGCGCGCCGGTGGATTGCCGCGCAACTGCCGCTGCCCGCAGAGCGCATCGAATGGCGCGCGCTGGCCAAAACCTTTTTGCAATTGGGCGCCACCGGCTTTGGCGGCGGCATCGCGGTGATCGGACAGATTCGCCGCGTCGTCGTGCGCGAACGGCGCTGGCTGTCGGAAGAAGAATTCCTCGACGCCGTTTCGTTGGCGCAAAGTCTGCCCGGCGCGAATGCGGCCAATGCGATCACCTACGTCGGTCTGAAACTCGGCGGCTTGCGCGGCGCACTGGTTTCGGTCGGCAGCTTTATCCTGCCCTCGTTTTTAATGATGATCGCGCTGACGATTGCGCACGGGCATTTGTCTGAACGCCCGGATGCCAAGTTGATTTTTCAGGGCTTCAATGCCGCCGTTGTGGGCTTGATCGCCGCGACCACCGCGCGCCTGGGCCAGACGGCGATGCAACGGCAGTGGCATTTGGCACTGGGTGTGGCGGCGGGCTTCATCCTCATCTTCACCGACATCACCGTGGCCGAAGTCGTGCTGCTGGCCGGGTTGATCGGCGTCTTCATTCAATCGTTCAAAGTCCGCGTGCGGCACCGGCTGCGCAAACAATTGCGCAAAGAACGCCAAGCCGAAGGGCGTTCCGCCGTGGCTCAACAGCAGGCGCGCCAGCACGCCGCTGAAATGATCGAAAGTCCCGACCCGCTGACCGACGATTACAAAGTCGAAGTCTCACTGCCGCCCAGCCACGCTGAATCCGAACCGCCCAAAGAGCGTGCGACTGGTGAATTGCCCAAACCGCCCGCCGATAAGCCCTCGCATTCGGGCAAGCTGCTTTCGTTCGCGCCGCTGGTCATCTTGCCGTTGCTAGCCTGGCCGATCTTGTCGAAACTGATTGCGACCTGGCATCTGGCGGGCATCTTTTTGCGCGTCGGCACAGTCACCTTTGGTGGCGGCTTCGTGATGATTCCGCAAATCGAAACCGACGTGGTTGAGGTGCACCAATGGATGTCGCATCAGACCTTCGCCGATGGCATGGCCTTCGGCCAGATCACGCCCGGCCCGGTGCTGATTACGGCCACGTTCATCGGCTACAAAGTCGCGGGGATTCTGGGCGCCGTGGTGGCGACGATTGCTGCCTTCCTGCCCTCGTTCATCATGACGGTAATCGCGGGCACCTCGCTCAATCGCTTCCGCACCAATCTTCAGGTGCAGGCGTTCCTGGCGGGCGTCGCCCCCGCCGTTGTCGGCATGCTCGCGGCAGCCGGTGTCAGTCTGGCGAAATCGGGCGTGAGCGGGTCGGTTGGTTTCGGCATTGCGACAGTGGCGTTTTTGCTGATGATGCGGGCGGCGGTGAATCCGGTGATTATTATTTTTGGGTGTGGGATGTTGCAGTGGGCGATTGCGCGGGGGTTGATTGGGTTGCCGTAGCCTTGACGGTACTGTAGGCCGGGTGTAAAGGTGCTGGCGGAAATTGCGTTTCTTCTCGGGTGAAAGACATGGCGACGCTTGAGCTAACCAGAAAAAAAATTCTCAGTTTTGCCGAGTTGCCGCTGGGCTGGCATTACGGCGATGGCGTGCCTGCTCGGACGGAAACCATCGAAGCAGCACTGACAATCTTGCAGCGCGCCGCCGCTCTCGGGTTTGCTGAAACCGACGCCTTTCCCGGCATTGAAGGCGAGGTTCGCGTCACACTCTACGAGCAAACTTATTACTACGAATTCACGGTTGAGCCAGACGCTTCAGTCACCCTTGTCTGCGAGCACAACCGCCAGGAAATTCTTTCCCGCGAAGGTCTCTCGCTGGAAGAAGCATTGCAGCAACTCGAACAATCCGGAGCAGGGATATGGGATTACTCAGAGTTATTCACCCCCGCCATTTCGACCCCAGCCGTGGCAACTTCCAAAGTTTAGCCTTTCGGGAAGCCAGCGATGGTTCCGGCATTTCCGTCTTCGATAAAGACTGCGCGCTGCAAGCCAGCGGAACTGTCTACAACCATATTCAGCGGTTTTATCCTCCACCGGTTTCAGGCGAGCCAATCATCTGTTGGGAAATCCCTGTGGCGATGATTCCAAACGAGTGCCAGATTGTTCCCGTCCTCAGCGAGTCCGGCGATGATTGCCATTACGATCTGCGCGGCTGGCCGAAGAAAGCTGCACGCAGCTTGTTTGTGTCGTTGGAATTGGAGCGGTTCGCTCTTTGTACTCCGCCGGGGTTAAGTCCCTTGTCGCGCTCAGATTTGGCTTTCACGTAAGACCCGCTCTAAGACTGCTTTTCAAATCATTCCCGAATAAAGCTGAGCGACTGGAAAGATCATCTCGTAATTATTCCAATTCAAGTTGCCATTGACGATCTCGAACTGTTTGAACTTTTCCAGCTTGCGGTACTGTGTCGCCATCGGGTTGCTAGCGCGCTCCAGAAACGGCGCGAAATCCATGATCCGCCACATCCCGTCCGCAAAAGTCAGGGCCAGCCGGTAGCCATCCACGTACTCAGCTTTAACCACTTCGATAAGCTGGTCGGGGATCGTTGGTTCGTACTCGACGATTTGCGCTCTGACACTCATCAGCTACTTCTCCCGTAACCGGCTCGCCACACTAGCATCTTTCATCAGCTTATAAATCGGATACGTCTTCCCCTTCTCCAAATACGCATCCAGAAAATTCCAATTCACAAACCCGTTGTCGCTCTCGGCTTCGAGCAAATAAAACGCGAGCGGAGCCAGTGGCTGCGCCGTCCGCACGAGGATTGAGCCAGCAGGAAAAGTGACCGTCTCCGGCTTCGCGCTGCCTTTCAGCGTGATCTGCTGGTGGCCCTGGAAGACGCGGCCCACCTTGTTGACCTGTTCGATGGCGAAGCTTTCAACTTCGGCGCTCAGCGGTTCGCTCAACTCTTCGACGGCGATGCCGTGGGCGCGCAGTTTGGCGAGGATCGTTTGCAGGCCCGCTTCGTTGCGGAACAGATAGGCGCGCGGGACGGCGGCGCTTTTGGTCGCGGCGAAGGTGCCGTATTCCAGCATCGGCGTCGGCGTGACTTTGTCTTCGAGCATCGCGGTCATGTCGCGGTTGTTGCGCGGATTCTTTTTCTTTTCGACCGCGCCGACCAGGATGTTGACGGGTTTGTCGAGCGCCTTGATTTCAAACGCCACGCCCTGCTGGCCCAGTTTGCCACGCACGGCGTCATCGTCGGCGCGTTTGGTGAGCGCGGCGATTTCGGCCGCGTGCAGCGCGGAGTATTTGAAAATCTCTTCGACAAAGGCTTCGGTCACGGCGATGCGGCCTTTGAAATCGAGGTAGCTGTAGGCTTCAGACAGGATGGTCATGCGATTGCGCAGCCCGGCGTAGTTGTTGCCGAACATCGGGCGATGATCGAAGGTCTGCCAGACTTTGGTTTCGGGCTTATCCGCCGGTTGCGCCTCGCGGCCCGCACGCTGCATCTCAAAGGTGTTCAACTCGCGTCCCAGCCGCTCCTTTGTCCCGAAGTTGCCGTAGTAGTAGGTGCGAAACTTGTGCTGTCGCAGCAGCGTGCGCGTGATGGCGGGCAGCATGCGGTTGCGCTCGAACGCGATCAGCCGCGCGTCAGCGTTGGGATTCAGCATCGGTGAATACGTCAAATGGTAGCCGTGATAGGAACCGTTGGTCGTGTGCAAGTCTACGATCAGATGCGGGTCCCAGCGGTTGAAGAGGCCGACCAGCGCATTGGCTTCGGGCGTTTCCAGCTTAATGTAATCGCGGTTGAGGTCGAAGCTTTTGGCGTTCTCGCGCGTGCCGACGCCGCCGATGGGGCCGTTTTGCGCGGTGCGATTGGTGAGCGCGATTTTCTCGTTGCCGTCGGCGTTGTAAATCGGCGCGATCAGGATGACCAGGCTGTTGAGCAAGGTCTTCAAATCGCCGAAGGCAATGCGGCGCGCCAGATGCAGCATCGCCTCTTTGCCTTCGACTTCACCGGCGTGGATGTTGGCCTGGACGAAAACAATGGTCTTGCCGGCGGCGCGCGCGTCACGCGGTTGCGCGATGGGCGGATCGGCAAAGATCAGCAGCGGCAGTTCGCGGCCTTCTTCGGTTTTGCCGAACGACTCGACGCGCAAATTGGGCGTGCGTTTTTGCAATTCGCCGATGACGCGCATGACGTCATCGTAGCGGCTGGTCTCTTCGTAATTGGTCAGTTCGGCGCGCGATTTCAGTTTGTCGTCTTGAATCTTGGGCATAGCTTGAATGAGCAGAGCGTTGAAAGACAGCAGGCAGGCAAGTGCAAAGCACCAGCGATACGGTACCGCGAGCGGTAGCGACCGGGTGCGCTTCGGCGTGGTTGTAAACAGGCGGCAGTCAACCCGGTCGCTACCGCTCGCGGTACCGCACCTGGCGCGCTCCTTCAGACATCCAATCAGGTCATTATTCACAGGGCAAATCTCCGGTTAAGTCATCACAATGATTTTGTAAATCCAGCTCAACAGATAAAACACAAGCAGCGCATAGATGATGCGATTGGTCGCGCGCGCGTGCAACAACTGCTCCCACACGATGCGGCGGTAGAGCAAATAAAACGCCAACGGAATGCTCAGCGCCGTCAGCCAAAAGGCCACGAAGCCGAACGGTTGCGTGACGAAAGAATCCAGCCAGTGCCAATGCGCCGCGTGCGCAAAGCTGGTCGTCAAGCCGCAACTCGGACAGGGAATGCCAGTCAGCTTCAGAAAGGTGCACGCCGGCAGGCCCAGTTGTTCGTGCGTGCCAAAGCCGCGTGCGGACGGGCGCAAATAGCGCGCGAGACCGAGCACGGCAGTGGCTGTGGCAATGACCACGCCATATTGGATTTGATCGGCGCGCGTGAAGGCGCGCGCAGGCGCAGGCTGCCAAGCGTAATCGTAGGGAAGCGAATTGATGGTAGGCGTGTCGTTCATCCGCTAAAAGCGCCAATGATCCCCGCGAAACCGATCAGCACACCGTAAATCACGCCGATGCCGCAGTAGATAATCGTCACGGCGATGCCGCCATAAAAGCCGAACTTCGCCAGCGTCTCACCCGCCTTGGGCGCGCGCCCGGCGCGAATCGCATCAAGTTCCTGCTTGCCCAGAATCAAGGCTGGAATGCTCAGGAATGGGCCGCAGCCGACAAAGAACGCCACCAGCATCAAGACCAGCGAGGCAATCGCGCGCCCGCTCGCGCCCGGCGGTTGCCCATAGCCGCTGCTGGCATAGCTTTGCTGCAAGTTGGGTGGTGTGGATTGATAACCCGGCGGCGTTGGCGTGTGCGTGCTGGGCCCCTGATAACCCGGATATGGCAAATCAGTCGGCGGTTTTTGCGCGGAGGGCTGCCAGGGGTTGGGCGCAGCGGGCGTTGGTTGTCCGGCGGTTTGCGTGAAGGTGTGCGCACAGTTGCGGCAAAAGCGGGCATCGGCGGCGTTTTGAGTGCCACAGCGCGGGCAAAACATTGACGGAGTCCTCCTGATTCACAATCTAATTCACGGTTACGGGCTACCGGGATGTCGGTGAACGAATGCGTGCTAATTGGTTTCGCGCGACACCTTGACGGCCGTCGCTGCGCCCAGATGCGCGGTCGTGTGTTCGGTCACGCTCGCCTGCGTATTCGCGGCGGGCAATTGCATGCCGCGCGCCGTATCAACCGCGCCAAACAATGGTTGTGGTTGAGGCGGCGCCAGCGGTGGCAACGGCTGCTCTTGCCCGCGTTTCAATTCGACCAGGCGTTTGCTGAGGTAGACACCGTTGAAAATGAATCCGAGCCCAACGAACAACGGGACTAGCCCAACTGCCCACAGGCTGCGCAGGATTTCGGCCCCCTGTCCACCGGCCGTATTGGCGACGGCGTCGAACAGAAAGCTGAAAAAGACGGTGATCGCCAGACCTACGCTGGCAGTAATGACGCCGCCTTTGATCTCTTCGATGCGTTTCTCTTCGGGCGTCTTTTTGCGCTGTTGGCGTTGCTCTTCCAACGCCTCTTCTTTCCAGACATCATTCCAATCCATGCTGGCGCCGCCGCGCGACATCACGCCCTGGATGCGGCGCAAATTGATGCCGCACTGCTTGCAATACTTGATGCCTTGATCGGCTGCCGCACCGCATTGAGGACAGAACATAACTTTTTACTCCATCTTCCAGTTTGCCTTCTGGTTGGCCTTTTGGTTGGGTAGATGCCGCGTGTCGTCTTCGGTGACACTGGGCGCGAAACTGCTGACCGCCGGTGTCGCGTTATTGGTCAAACGCGCGGGTTCCAATTCGTCTGTGCGCGTGCCGGGCGGAACCGCCGAGAAAACCGGCTTGCGCGCTTGATTGAGTTGCGCTGTGTGCGGCGCAGGCGCAGCTATTGGCGGCATAGGCATCTGTTCGGGCATTGACGCGGGCACGGCCTGCAACACGGCATTGGTCGCCGTGCCCGCGATCTGCCGCCAACTCAGCACGCGCGCCAGCCCGACCGCGAACAGCACCAACCCGACAAAAGCAAAGAAGCCGTTGAATGACGAGTGCCCGAACGAGAGGATGAACCGCAAAATGTTAAAGGCCAGAAACGCACCGCCCAGCAACAACAGCTTCATGCCCTTGGCGTACTCACGCTGCCGTTCCATTTCGTAAGGCGTCAGCAAGGGCGGCGTCAGATATTGCGAAGCACCCGGCCCAACTCCCGGCAAAGACCCCGGCAAAGACCCCGGCAGCGGGCCGTGCAAGGCTTGCGAGACGGTCGTCAGGTTCGTGCCGCAGCCCGTGCAAAAACGCCGCTCTCCCTGATTCGATCCACATTTCGGACAGAACATCCGGCCTCCTGAAGCTTTCCCACTTTAAGTTTTAAGCTGTGACTCTTGCGCGAAAGGCGGCTCAGTATAGCAACGCCCTGACGAATGCGGAATGCGGAATGCGGAATGCGGAATTTGATTTGGTCTTTATTCCGCATTCCGCATTCCGCATTCGCTCAATG
>JANOWX010000029.1:0-13522 GCA_031418175.1 Acidobacteriota bacterium
GGACTTACGCAAAAGCATGGAGTTCAGGCTTCAGCCTGTGTGCGTGCTCTCCCAGACAGGCTGAAGCCAGAACTCCATTCTTTTGCGCCGCGCGGGTCAGTGCTTCAGTGTTAACTCTGATGGGAATAGACGGACAGACAATAGCCTGTCCGACAATTGACAAGGAGGCCGAATGACCCGATTCAAAACGACTTTGTTCCGCAGCCTGCTCGCGGCTGGCGTGTTGCTCACTGCGTTCAGCCACGCCGCCGCGCAAGACACCCCACCCGTAACCGAACCGCGCCCTGCCGCGCCGCTCGCGTCCACTGGGACTGGCGAGACCGGCGCGTTGAATGCCTTGCTCAACGAAGTGCGGCTGTTGCGCATCGCGCTGCAAAACACCAACACGGGCGCCAAACGGATTCAACTGGCCGCCGAGCGCATACGCCTGCAACAGGAGCGCGTGGACAAGCTCAGCCGCGAATTGGAAGAGACGCGCAATCAGATCACCAACATCAACGTTGATCAGAAACGGCTGGAAGAAACCCAGAAGGAGTTGGAACGACAGGCGCGCCAGGAAGCCTTCCCCGTGCGCCGCGCCGAAATCGAAAAGCAAATGCGGCTGCTGAAAGTCGAACAGGAGCCACTGACGATTCGTGAGGCCCGGCTAAAAGACCGCGAGAGTATGTTGCTGGCGCAGCTTTCGTTCGAGCAGGCCAAACTGAATGAGTTGAATGGGAAGCTGGATGAGTTGGAGCGGGAGTTCGATGCGGCGGCGGCGCTGGAACGGCCTGTGCCGGTGGAGCGGAAGAAGCGCTGATTGGCAGTCGGCAGTTGGCAGTTGTTACTGAGACATCTATGTACTGCCTACTGCCTACTGCCTACTGCCTACTGCCTACTGCCTACTGCCTACTGCCTACTGCCTACTGCTACTGCCTACTCTGCTGGCGAACTCAAGCCGCCGCCTGCTGCACAGCCGTCGCGCCGCGATACCATTCGACCGTGCGCCGCAAGCCCTCGGCCAAACCGATCAGCGGTTCATAACCCAACAACGTTTTCGCTTGCGTGATGTCAGCCAGGCTGTGGCGCACGTCGCCCGCGCGCATCGGTTCATAGTGCGGCGTCAAATGCGTGCCAAGCACTTTCTGCAATTCGCTCAACAAGGCATTCAACGTGATACGTTCGCCGATACCGAGGTTCATCACCTGCCCGGCGGCGCGGGGCGCTTCGGCAGCGCGCAGGTTGGCGTCCACTACGTTGTCAATGTAGGTGAAATCGCGCGACTGTTCGCCAT
Organism: Acidobacteriota bacterium; assembly: GCA_031418175.1. Lineage (GTDB taxonomy): Bacteria > Acidobacteriota > Blastocatellia > RBC074 > RBC074 > JACPYM01. The sequence goes on from JANOWX010000029.1 coordinate 1,274, forward strand.
CGCCAAAGATCACCGGCGTTTGCCCATTCAACAGCGCGGTCACGAATTTGGAGATCACACCCGAATAGGGCGACGAGGGATCCTGGCGCGGGCCGAAGACGTTGAAGTAGCGCAGACAGGCCGTTTCCAAGCCGTACACCTGCGTGAACACCTGGCAATAGTATTCGCCAAACAGCTTCGCGGCGGCGTAGGGCGAGAGCGGCGTCGGGGCCATCGCTTCCTGTTTCGGCAAGACTTCGGTTTCGCCGTAGGCCGAACTGGAAGCCGCATAAACCACGCGTTTGACGCCCGCATCGCGCGCGGCCAGCAGCACGTTGAAGGTGCCGTTCACATTGCAATCGTGATTGAGCAGCGGGTCGGCGACCGAACGCGGCACCGAGGGAATGGCGGCTTCGTGAAAGACGACGTGGACGCCCGCGACGGCTTGGCGGGTCTGTTCGTAGTTGCGAATGTCGCCTTCGATAAACTCGAGCTTGCCGCGCAGGTGCGCGAGGTTTTCGCGTTTGCCGGTGATCAGATTGTCGAGCACGCGCACGCGCTCACCGCGTTTGACCAGTGCTTCGGCAATGTGCGAGCCGATGAAACCCGCGCCCCCCGTGACTAAATACAACTTCTGCTCTGGCACCATAGATACTCCTTTTGCTATTCAACTTCCATTTCAACGGCTTCGATTGTGGGGGGCGTTTGGCCGCGCGCAGCGGCGGCGCGCGTTTCCAAACTCATTCGTTCCGGTACGTGTGCGCGCTGCGGTTCGACCAACTCTTCCAGCGCCTGGCGGTACTGTTGCGTCACCACGTCACGCGCGAACTGTAACTCGACAAAGGCGCGGCCATTGACGCCCATCAACTGGCGGCGCTGGCGATCCGCTTTCAATTCCAGCACGGCCTGGGCCAGCGCCAGCGCGTTTTCCGGCGGGATGCAGACGCCACAAGCGGCGTGTTCGGTCAGTTTCCAAACGTTGCTGCCTTCGTCCACGCTGGCGATGTAAGGGCGCGCGCTGGACATGATGCTGTAGGTCTTGCACGGCACCGAATTCTGGGCCAGCCCGCGCCGCAACGGAATCAACGCCACATCGCACGCGGCGTAAAGTTCCGGCACGTCGGCTTCGGCCTGCAACGGCAGGAAGCGCACATTCGGCAAACCGCGCCGTTCAGCTTCGGCCATCAATTCGGCTTTGCTGCTGCCCGCGCCTACGATCTGAAAAAGAACTTCTGTCTGGTCGCGCAATAACTCCGCCGCTTCGAGCATGACTTCCAGCCCTTGCGACAACCCGACGTTGCCGGCATAAAGCACGACGAATTTGTCATCCAAACCGTGCCGCGCCGCAAACGCATTTTGGCGCGGCAGCGGGCGTATGAAATCGGTGTCAACGAAATTGGGAATGACCTCGATCTTCGCCGCCGGGACGCCCTTGCCTTGCAGGTTCTCGCTGAACTCTTCGGAAATGGCGAAGATGCGCCGCGCGTGGCGATAGATGAATTTTTCGATCCGCTCCCAAAAACGAATGGTGCGCGCGCCGCGCAGCATCCCCAGGCGCACCGCCGCTTCCGGCCAAATGTCCTGCACGTTGTAACAGTACGGAACGCCCTTGAGTTTGCCCACCAGATAAGCCGTCAATCCAATGGTCAGTGGCGGCGAGAGCACAAAGATTACATCGGGCTGGCGAATTGAAAGCCCCGCCAGCGTCGCCGACACATTGAATGAAAGGTAATTCAGCATCCGCGCCAGGCCGGATTTACGCGCGGAAACGTGGATGTAGGAACGCAGCACGTTCACCAATCCGACCCGGTCGCGTTGCCACAACTTGCCGCGATACGCAGGCCAGACGGCGTCGCAATTGTAGTGCGGAAACGAAGTCACCACCGACACCTCGTGCCCGGCGGCGGCCCAGTCATCGCATAAAGCGCGGACAAGCGGGCCGTTCCCCTGGCATTGGTCGGGTTCGTAATAGAGGCTAATGACGAGAATTTTCATGCGCTTCATTCGCGCGTACCGTTGACCTGTGTCTCAAAGGGGCGGATTAAGTGCTGGGCGCGACGGGCGAACGATAGCGTATGAGGTGTGGAGAGGCAAGAACTCAGGCCCTGGGTTTTTCACGACTTGCTGTCATCATCATTTCTGACGATAATCGGGGTGCTCGTCAACAGGTGAACGTCGGCTCCATGCCGTGTGTTCGGTCGGCCTGACCTTCTGAACCTAGCCTGTGACGGGCAATACTTTTTGCAACGTTAGTGGGTTGGACTCGCTATACCATTCGCCAATTCCCAAATTGCGCTTATCATCCAAATCCATAATCAGCTTGTAATCGTTAGCCACGGCGGCAAAGAACCGCTCTTCCCCTTTCTCGAACAACCGCTGTAACGCCCACAAGTAATAATCAACCACCTGTAAGCCGGCGGCTTCGTGAGGATAGGCAGCCAGGATGGTTGAGTCATCGGGTGGAAAGCCAATTTGTTCTTCGGGTTGTTGCGTTTGCCCAGGCAAGGCGTGCCAGGGTCTGGGAACCCCATCAATTTGCCAGGGATCAAAACCTGTTCTGGCCTTTGCTAACGCCAGCCGCAAGGATTGCTCCCGAGCAGTCTTGCCACGGCGCGCAAAACAAATCCGGTTTTCAGCCGTGCGTGGCAAGAGGTTTTTGAAAGCGTGCCGAACAAGATCGTCATAGACGGCATCCGGCTTGTATCTATACCCATAAGCATTCAGCCTTTTGACACTGGCGGCCAACTCCCGTTTCCGCATGATGGCAACCTGTACGGTAGCTTCGAACTCCGGCAAAAGTTTGAAGACCTCACGCCGCACCTCCGGTAAATCATCTTTCGCGTGAAAGCATAAAGCGGTTTTCTTCTGCTCAGGCTGCATTGACGGCACGCCTTTGAAGAAAGGGTCAGCCAGCAAATCCGCGCGCAACCGCGCCAATGCGACATCCGCTTGCTCAGGGTACGGTAAGTGCGCCACGCCGACCATAAACAGATATGAAACTCCTTCAGTGCCGACAAGTACCTTGCCCCGCTTGTTGAAGAGCGTTGTATCACCCGCTTCGTCAACAAAGTAGTGATTGGGTCTCAACTCTTCCATGACAGGTAATGGACCAGCAGCCAGAATCTACTGCGCCAAGTCTTCAAAGTCTTCGATGCCGGGTAACTCGGTCAAATCCTTCAGCCCGAATTGCAGCAGGAAATCTTTCGACGTGCCATACATCATCGGACGGCCCACCGTTTCTTTGCGGCCCTTGGTGACGATCAGCCGTTTTTCCAGCAGCGTCTTGATCGCCGACGAAGAGCTGACGCCGCGAATTTCGAGGATTTCGGGAATCGTGATCGGCTGTTTGTAAGAGATCACCGCCAGCGTCTCGAGCGCGGGCAATGAGAGTTTCGCCGTCGGACGCGACTTCAGGTATTTGCGGATGAAGTCGTGATGTTGCGGGCGCGTCGAGATGCGCCAGCCGCCGGCGACTTCGCGGATTTCCAACCCGCCCTCGCGCTCGTCGTAATCCCTGACCAACTCTTCGAGCGCCGCCTGCACCTCGGCTTCGGGCACTGCGCCGAGCACCTTGCCGAGTTGTTTCAGCGACAACGGCTCTTCGCTGACAAAGAGCAGGGCCTCGATCACGGGCTTCAACTCTTCGTGCGTGGCGGTGATCTCTTCGGACGGCTCGGAAACTTCGATCAACGAAGCCTCGCCGAAGCCCGGTTCATCGTGCAGGCCGAGGATCAGTTCGGCGGCTTCCGCGTGTTCTGCTTGTGCTTCGTTCTCGTCAATCATCAGCAATTCGTCTGCCAGCGCTGCCAAATCCGGTGCGGCGGCAGACGCAAGCTCCTCTGGGTTTGCGGTTGGGGCATTGATCTCTTCGTTCATAGTTCTTCAGGCTCAGCCTCGCCCGCTGCAACAACTGATGCAACGGTCAAATCGGGCGTCTCTTCAATGACAAGCTCTTCAAACGGCAAGGCGGGCGCGTCGTCGGTCACATCCAGCGGCAGTTCCGACGGGAATTCGTTGGCGGCGTGCGCCAATTCTTCGGGCGACAGCAGCGCGCCTTCGTGCTGGCGTTTGCGCGCGTAAATTTCGCCGAACAGAGTGTGTTGCACCAGATGAACCTCGGCGTACTTGACCATCTCCAGCAAGGCCAGAAAGGTCACGATCAATTCACGTTTGGAACGGGACAGCATAAAGATGTCGCGCACATTGATCTCTTCCCCGCTCTCCAACGCGGCGCGAATCTGCGCGACCTTTTCGGCCATGGTGACCTCGTCGCGCTGAATCTCCATCTCGGCCTGCGATTCGGCGCGCTTGAGGATTTCGCGGAAGACGCGCAACAGGTCGAACATCGTCGCCGCGACTTCGGGATTGTGCCTGTCGGTGTCGAGCAGTCCGCGCGTGTAACAAGCCCCTTCGATCTCGCCGCGCGTGTAAAGCATGTTGGCCGCCGCTTTGAATTTTTGATATTCCAGCAAGCGTTCGACCAACTCGGCGCGCGGGTCTTCATTCAGGTCTTCCTGCCCCGCCAGCATTGGGTCGGGCGGCAGCAGCATCTTCGACTTGATATAAATCAGCGTCGAAGCCAGCACCAAAAAGTCCCCCGCCACCGCGATGTCGAGTTCCTTCATCAGCGCCAGGTAATTCAGATACTGTTCGGTGATGTGCGCGACCGGAATGTCGTAAATATCTATCTCGTCTTTCTTGATGAGGTAGAGCAACAGGTCGAGCGGCCCCTCGAAGTTTTCCAGCTTGACGCGATAACTGTCGCGGCGGGCGTCGTCGTTGTCAGGGGCTTCGGCGACAGAGGCTGTTGCGGTTTTTGCCTTCTTTTCTTTAGCCATTATCAGTTAGTGTTTTTTGGAGCTGGAATTCAGGTGGGTTATTGCTAATGACACTCACACAATCATCAACACCGCAGATCAAGAATTCCCTATAGCCGAGATGCTTTGACAAGAATCCTTCACGCTGGCTTTCAAGATCAAGCCATCCACCTTCGGTGATTTCAAAAAGCCAGTTCTCAACAAACAACCGGCTGTTCCAGAGATCAAACATGCCTCCTTCATCCAGGCACCTAAAACCACGCGGGTTGCGAAAGATAATCTCCACCGGGGCAATACCGGTGATGCCTGGATCAAAACTAATCAGCAGCTTTTCCAAATCGTAACTCAACCCCGTTATCACTGGGGAGTTTCCTAACTCAATCTCAGCGTCCAAAACCTTTGCTTGCATTATGAATGACCATTGAGTGGCAGTCGCTACCAGCGAATCTGCATTGCGTCGCGCACCACACCCATAATCCGCCCCGCCTCTTCCCGCGCCTTGCGCGAACCCGTCACGATGATGTCCCGCACCTCGTCCTGTTGCGCTCGGTAATACTCCAATCGCTCCGTAATCGGCGCGAGGTATTCGATCAAGGCCTCGGCCAGCGCCTTCTTGCGATCCACGCAGCCGATGTTGGCCGCGCGGCAATCGGCGTCGAATTTATCCGCGACTTCAGCCGGCACGAACATGCGGTGCATCTGGCAGACGTCGCAATCTTCGGGATGGCCGGGGTCTACGCGTTTGACGCGCGTGCGGTCGGTGATCATCTGGCGCGTCTTGGCGCGGATGGCGTCGGGCGTGTCGCCCAGTTCAATCGTGTTGTTGTAACTCTTCGACATCTTGCGCCCGTCGGTGCCGGTCAGCTTCGGCGTGGCGGTCAGCAAGGCTTCGGGTTCGGGAAAGACTTCGCCGTAAAAGTTATTGAAGCGGCGCACAATCTCGCGCGTCAGCTCTACGTGGGCGACTTGGTCAATGCCGACGGGCACGTAATGCGCTTTGTACATACAGATGTCCGCCGCCTGCAGCACCGGGTAGCCCAAAAAGGCGTAATTACTCAAATCCTTGTCGGTGATGTTTTCGCGTTGCTCTTTGTAAGTCGGCACGCGCTCCAGCCAGCCCAACGGCGTGACGGCGGAAAAGTAGATGTGCAACTCGGCGTGCTCCGGCACCAGCGATTGGACGAAGATGGTGGACTGCTGCGGATCGAGCCCCGCCGCCAGCCAGTCGGTCACCATCGCCAGCGTATTGGCTTTGATCTGCGAGGTGTCGGCGTAATCCGAGGTCAACGCGTGCCAGTCCGCGACAAAGTAAAAGCATTCGTATTGTGTTTGGAGATTGACCCAGTTTTTGAGTGCGCCCTCGTAATTGCCCAAGTGAAGCTTGCCGGTCGGGCGCATACCGCTCACGATTCGTTTCATTGGCTCATTCTTGCCGAGATGCCGTTTTCACGCAACCTGGCAACCTGGGTACGCACCGCTTCCAGCGTGCGGTCTCGGCCTCAGACCGAGTAATGCCGGGAGGGTTTCCTTCGGCATCAGTCCGTCCGCCATCACGCTCGCACGCTGGAAGCGGTGCGTACCCAGGTTCTTTCAGCCTGACGGACACAACTCGCAGATCAGCAACTCCATCTGCAAGCGCGGCGTCGCCAGCGAAGATTTCAGCGCCACATCCGTCTCGGCAATCCGCGCGAGCGATTGCAAGAGCGTTTTCATATCCGCCTTGCGCGCGCGTTCGTTCAAATACCTCACCGCGTATGGCGACATGCCGACGGCCTTGGCGATTTCTTCCTGCGCGGCGTTTTGGCGCATCAGTTCTTTGGCGAGCAGCAGATTGCGGTAACCGCGCGCAATCGCGCCCAGCATCAAGATCGCCAATGTTTGCGGGGCTTCGGGCGGATTGGCAAAGATATGGCTCAACAGCCGCAAGGCCCGTTCACGCCGTCCATCCAGCAGCGCGTCGGTCAGTTCAAAGTTGCTGTGCTCGCGCGTATGCACGACCAGCGCGTCAATCTCCGCTCTGCCAATGCGGCCTTTGCCGCCGACGAAGCAGATCAGTTTTTCCAACTCGTTCGTGAGGCGTTGCAACTCGACGCCGACGGTGCCGATCAGGTACGACGCATCGCTCATCTCCATCTGGCAACCGTGGCGTTTGACGTATTCGAGCAACCAGCGCGGCGCGCTTTCCTTTTCCTCCAGCGGATCGAAGTTGACGACGGTCGCCGCCTTGCGCAAGGCCGTCGCAATCGCGCGCCGGTTGTCCAGCCCCGCGCTGACAAAGGCCAGCACCGTCGTGTCGCCCGGCGCGCGCAAATAATCTTTCAGCAATTCCAACTGCCGTTCGTCGTTGACGGCTTCGAAGTCGGTCACCACCACCATGCGCCGCGCCGAAATCATCGGGAACTGGCGCGCCAAGGCCAGCGCCTTGCCCAAATCGCCATCGCTGACCGAGACGCGCGCAAAATTGAAAGCGCGCATCCCCACATCCACGGCGGCTTCCAGCAAGCGTTTCAGCGCCTGTTCGCGCAAATACCCCTCTTTGCCTTCCAGCACGTAGACCGGGGACAGCGTGCCTGTTTTGAGGTTGCGGTCGAATTCGGCTTGGGCTTTGAGCGGGTCAACGCCGGTTTGTCTTTTCATAGCTCAGAAGCCTTCGAGGATTGTCGTCAACACGCTCTTCGCAAAATCCTTCGCCACACGATCCACCGCTGGCCCTTCTTCGCTGAAGAACTGCTGCGGGTCAATCGAGATTTCGTATTGATCGCGGAAGATGAAGTTCTGATTGTCATACAGAATCTTGTTCCTGGTCTGATCGCGCAGCGTCAGCGTCATCGTGATGATGACCTCAAAGACGCGCGCGCGTCCCAGATCATCCAGCACGACGGGGCGAATGTAGAACTGTTTGATCGTGCCTTGCATCACCGCGTCAGCCCCGCGCGGTTCGGCGACGACTTCCAACGCCCGCGCCCGTCGCAACACTTCGTCCACCATTGCCGAGGTGAAACGCTGTTCGACTTTGAAGCGCAAGGCCTGGTTCTGAAAAGCCGGAATCGCCAGCGTCTTGATGTGCTTCGGCAACCCCTCGCCGCGTCCGGCCTGCTTGTAACATTCGGTAAAACTGCTGGTGGTCAGTAGCAACAAACAAAGGCAAAACAACTTTGAATTTCGTGTCATACAGCTTTCCGGAAAAATTAACGTAGGGGCAGACCTGCGTGTCTGCCCCGGTCGCGTCAGACGAAATCAACGGTCGCGCATGCCAGCGGGGCAGACACGCAGGTCATTGTTGTCAACTTAAGCACTGCCCAAAGCTGTAAACCATTCTTTCTCAATCAGATAGAAAAGTGAGCTGCGAGTTATTTCGCTCTCTCATTCAAGGTCATGAGTCGGAGGGAAAACAGCTAGAGTTTATCGTGTAAAGAACTCTCGTTACAGGCTTTGTGGACTCCGCCCTCATCTCCGCTTAAACCGCTGATGAGAGGGTGTTTACGGCTTAAGTTGACAACAATGACACGCAGGTCTGCCCCTACGCGATGCTAATGTTTCAACAACTCCAGCGCCTTGTCCGCCAGCTTGATCAAATGCGGATGCGCGCGATTGCCGTTGGTCAGGATCGCAAAGCCCAGCCGCCGCGTCCGGTTGCCCTGCAAAAATGCCGTGTAGCCGGGCACGCTGCCGCTGTGTGCAAAAATCTTGTCGCCGCCGCGCTCTTCGACCCACCACGTCAGGCCGAAGCCGGCCCCCTTGCCGCCCCACAGATTTTCGACCGGGCCGGGGAATTGCGGGAACTGTTTGGTCAACATCTGCGCGTGCATTTGTTCGCCAATGACGCGGCGGCCTTTGAACGCGCCGCCGTTCAGATTGGCGATCAGCCAGTTCGCCTGGTTGGCAATCGTGCCGTAAACCAGGCCCGCCGGCCAGACGCTCGCGCGCAAGCGTGGCGTTGCTTTCTGTTCGCCCGTCTTTTCATCCGGCACATACGGCACGCTCAAGCGCTCATCCATATCCGGGCGCGGATTGAAGTCCGTGTCGCTCATCTCCAACGGCGCAAACACTTGCTTTTGCATATATTCTTTGAACGGCGTGCCCGACAGTTTCTCAACCAGGTAGCCGATCAGCGCATAGGCCATATTCGAATACTCCTCTTTTTCCAGCGGCGGACGCTGCACGCGCAAGGACGTTTGCAGGTATTCCTCCAACGTAGGCGGCGCTTTGTCGGCCCACAGCGGGAACGGGCCGAAATCAACGGGCATGCCCGAAACGTGCGTCAGCAGGTGGCGAAAGGTGACAGGTTTGTTGGCGTCTTCGCCTTTGAGCTTGAGTGCGCCGAGATATTTGTTGACCAGTTCGTCGAGTTTGAATTTGCCCTGCTCGTGCAATTGCAATAGCGCGACGGCCGCCATCGCCTTGAACGTCGAACCGATCAGATAAACCGAATCGAGCCGCGCGGGCGTTTTCGCCCAGAGGTTGCTGTAGCCATACGCCTGCTGCCAGACGATTTGATCGCCGACGACCAGTGCGACCGTACACGACGGTAGCTTGCCCGCGTCCATGGCGGCTTTGATTTCGGGTTCGAGCGCGGTGATGACGCGTTCGAGGTTCGGTTTAGGCGCGGGCGCTTTTTGGGCCAGAGCGCCAAAAGTAACGAGGCTGCTGAACGCAAGAACGCTCAGGATTTTGTGGCGTAGCTGCATTGCTCCTCCTGACAAGTTGAATTGGTGAGCGAGCAGTCTAGCATTACCGCTTAGCGCCGCACGAACCGGGCCGCGCACGGGCCAGAACATTCTTGCAGTAAATTTTTCCGCCGTAAATTTTTCGCTGATGAAAACGGCAGAAAACCGCGCGGGTCAGCGTGAAAGCTGCCCGAGGTGGCAAGCGCTGGACAAGCGGCTTCATCAGCCCAACGGAATAGTTTTAGGGCGGGCATTCAGCGCTGAACGAGCACACACGAACTGCGGCGGGCCGTGCGGCAACGGCGGCGCGGGCCTTCGCGCAATTGGAAGCGGGCTTGGCCGAGGTGCGCGCGTATCCGGCGTTCAAACGGCTCTGCCAACAGGTCTACGTTGAATTATGCAAAGCGGACGGCCCGCAGTTGGTCAATTGGCACGAGGTGATGGTGGCGCGCAGTCATGCGCTCAATCTCCTCACCGTTTATTGATTCCCAAAACGATTAACGCGAACCCCAGAAAGCCCAATAGTACATAGACAATCGTGCGCCACTTATTTCCGTTCCCCACGGCTTCAATAAACCCTTGCACAAACGCGCCGAAGAAGACGCCGCCGAGCGCGATCATGTATTCCTTGCTGCGACTGTTGGCTCCGCCGCCCACTAGCAACGCTTTGGCCCGGAGTACATGTCCGGATTGGGTTTCATTGGCGCCATCCAGTTTGGCGAGCGTCTGCGCGAGTTGCGTCACACCTGCCGCATACTCCGCCGCAATCAGGTTGACATCATTGTTGGCTTGGGGATGCAACGGGAGGTCATGGTTAGCCGGAGGCGGCTCAGGCGGAGCAGGGTGAACTGGCAGGTTGGACGACATAGCCGGTTCTCCCCAAACCTAGTGATTGACTGTGTTGGTAATGGTGCTCGTAACAACCGACTGGATTCTGTCAAACAGTTCTTTATTGGCGGTCTTGATGTGATTGAATTCTTCCTCCCGGCGCTTTTCCCGGAGCGAGTGCCAATCATACATCGCTACCAAAAGATAGCTTACCAACGAGACAAATACCGCCATTTTGAGCATATAACTTAGGTAGGTTGGAACGCCGCTCAGGCCAGAGATGAAAACGACGAAGGCGCAAACAATGATGATTAACGCAAGGCGGAGCGCCTGCGGAAAAAACCCGCGCATATCTTGCCGCAAGTCCGTAGCCAAGTTTGCGATGATGAGAAAAGCCTGCTGAATCACTGTTACCTCCTACAGCCAACCAATTCGCTGCTCGCCGCAATGGATACCAAAGACGCTCGCGAAATAGCAACGCACCGCCACTGCTTAACGCGGTTTGATCTCCCGCCCATTCCCATTCACCGCAAGTGGCGCATTCTGCACGGCCTCTTTCAACTCGTCCAAGACCTGCCGCGTCAGTTCGTCGTAATTCGCTTTCACGGTAAACCCGGCCGCGTTGCAATGGCCGCCGCCGCCGAAATGTTCGGCGACGCGGGCGACGTTGACGCGGTTCTTTGAGCGCAGCGAGATGCGGAAGGCGTCGTTGGGCAATTCGCGGAAGAAGGCGACGGCTTCGACATCGCCGACGGTCAGCGGGTAATTGATGATGCCGTCCGAATCGTCTTCGGTCGCGCCGGTGCGTTCCATGGCATCCTTGCTCATGGTGATCCAGGCGATGCGGCCCGATTCGTCGCGTTGGAGCGTCGAGAGCACTTCACCGACCAGGCAGACCTTGGCGTAAGGGTAGTTATAAAAAATCGCCTGCGAGAGTTTGGCCGGTTGGGCGCCGTGCCGCACCAGTTCGCTGGCGATTTTGAAGGTGCGTTCGGTGGTGTTGGAAAAGTGGAAGGAACCGGTGTCGGTCAAGAGCGCGGCGTAAACGCAACTGGCGATTTCGGGCGTGATCTTGGCGCCGATGGCTTTGGCGAGGTTATAAATCATCTCGCCCACGGCAGCGGCGGTCGAATCAATCCAGTTGATGTTGCCGTAAAGCGCGGTCGTCGAATGGTGATCAATGTTGACGACGAGGTTGTTTTTCAGACTCGGCAGACCGGGCCGTTCGACATCGCTACATTCGATGACGAAGACGGCGTCATACGCGCGGTCGGCATCCGGCAGCACGCGGATGTCAGCGGAACCGGGCAGCCGCAAATAAGCGTGTGGCACCTGGTCGCGCGTGATGACTTCGGCGTCTTTGCCGAGGCCGCGCAAAATCCAGCCAAGCGCGAGTGAAGAACCTAGACCGTCGCCATCCGGTCTGATGTGCGTGGTGATGGCGAAGCGCTGATGGCGCTCAATCAAATCTATTACCTGGCCTAACATAACTTAACTACTACAACCCGGGGGATAGATTCAGCCTGTGGCCTCAAGCGCCGTACTGTCAGGCGCGAGCGGTTCCGCCGGTGAATCGTCGGGGGGTAACTCCTTTGCGATTTCTTGAAAGATTTCCTGCATGCGCTGACCGTGTTCGAGTGCGTCGTCGAACACGAAACGCAACTCCGGTACACGTCGCAGCCGCAGCCGTTGTCCGAGCAATTTGCGCACATAGCCCGCATGATCGTTGAGTTTGGCCACCGCTGCGCGTTGTAATTCAGGGGAACCGAAAAGACTGATGAAGACACGGGCGGCGGCTAGATCGGGACTGACTTTGACTTCGGTAATGGAGGGGAGGCCGGGGCATTTATCGCGTAATTCGCGCAGCAAAATCTTGCTGATTTCTGCGCGGAAGACGTGGGGCAATCTGTTGGTTCGGTACGACATAAATTCGGTAGTCGGTAGTCGGTAGTCGGTAG
>JANOWX010000030.1:0-2589 GCA_031418175.1 Acidobacteriota bacterium
AACCTGGCGCACATGGGTTCAACTCCCGGTACAAAATGAACTGTCCGTCGGCTGACCAGTCAAGTGGTACCGCTGAATAAATGGGCTTGAGCAGCGATTCGTCCTGCCCTGCGCCATTCGCGGCTTTCTGGAAAATGGTGATGATTCCTTCTCGATTGGAATACCAGACAATCCGGCTGCCGTCTGGCGACCAGAGCGGGCTGCCATCGTCGGCTGGATCGGAGGTGAACCGCGACTCGGCTCCGCGCGTCAGATCGAACAGCCGAATATCAAAAGTTTGTTCCTGTAACTCACTTCGCCCAAATGCCAGATGTTTCTCATCAGGGGAAAGCTCCATGAAACGATAATTTCCAATCGAGCCGATGGTGTCCAGTTTTTTGCCCGCACGATCAACCCAGGTGAGTTGATTATTCCTGTTGGAATCGCCCTCAATCAGTACCAACACTCCATTCGTCGAAACAGAAAAGCGCGAATAAGCACTTAACCGTTGCACTTTCTCCGCGAGTCTCACGGGTTCACCAACCAGTTGATACTGACTGAAATCAAGCGGCTGGACTAGCAATTCTTCCTGACGGACAAAGACAAGATAGCCCTGATTTCTTATTGCTGGATGGATGACGATTCCAACATGAGATTGGTCAGTGGGCAGCAACAATTTCACTTCACCGCCATCAAGCGAGGCGAGATAGATTCCGGTCTTTGACGATTCACGGTTTGCTTTGAAAAAAAGGAAATGCCGCCCATCCGGCAGAAAGACCGGGGTGTTATGAAATAACTCTCCGCCGGCACTATCAACCTGAGTAATGGTGGTTGCCTCTCCTCCGTTGGCGAGAATGCGCTTGATTCCCTCTGTCCGGGCACCGAACAAAATCACCCCTTCACGATTCCAAGTGCCGCCGCCAATGATGCGCACATTACACAACGCCTCTGGTTTTCCCCCAGCCAACGCGATCTTTTTGAGCTTGCCATCGTCGAAAAAAACAATGAACTGACTGTCCGGCGACCAGAAGGGGAAAATATTGGTGTTTGCCATTTCCGTCAGCGGCTTGGCTGTCGTAGAACCCAGCGGACGTACCCAGAGTTGCGCTTTGCCTTCGACCGTTGCGGCAAAAGCCAGCGTGCGCCCATCCGGCGAAATCGTCGGCCAGTCAAAGCGTATCGTTTTCTCCGGAGGGTTCACATACAGACGCATCGGTTCCGCATCCAGCGCCGGACGCCGGAAATACGCCACACCGAGCACAATCGCGATCAACGTCATTGCACCCGCCGCAATCCAGCCCAGACGGTCGCGCCACCCTGGGAGCGCAGGCGTCCCGCCTGCGGGGTGAAGGGGCTGACCTACCGGAGTCAATTGGTCTGATTTGACGCCCGCAGGCGAGACGCCTGCGCTCCCAGGTAACGCTTCCAGCGCAAAGCCCAAATCGTGCGCCGTCTGAAAGCGCCGCTCCGGTTTCTTTTCCAAACAACGCCGCACGAGCTTGTCGAGCGCGGGCGAAATCTTCGCGTTAGATTCGCTCAACTCCGGCGGCTCATCTTTCAAAATCGCGCTCATCACGTCGGCCATTGATTCGCCGGTGAAAGCACGCTTGCCGCTCAGCATCTCGTGCAGGATCATCCCGAAACTGAAAATGTCCGCCCGGGTGTCGGCCTCCTGCCCGCGCACCTGTTCCGGCGACATATAGCCAACTGTCCCCATCACCGTGCCCGGATCGGTGATCTTCTTGCGTGTTTCGTCTTCCAAATCAACTGGCCCGCTCGGTTGCGGGCGCAGCTTCGCCAGACCGAAGTCCAGAATCTTGACGCGCTCATCGTGCGTGATGAACAGGTTTTCCGGCTTGAGGTCACGATGAACGATGCCTTTGGCGTGCGCGGCGGCCAACCCGCTGACGATCTGCTGCGCGTACTCAAGCGCCTTGCGCGGAGCGATTGCGCCTGCTTCGATCTGCGCGCGCAGTTCTGCGCCAGCGAGCAATTCGGCGACGAGGTAGGGCGCGCCTTCGTGTAAACCGAAATCATGGACGGTCAGGATGTTCGGATGATTCAACGCGCTCGTAGCCAGCGCCTCCTGCTCAAAGCGGCGCAAGCGCTCCGCGTCAGTGGCGAAATCGGCAGGCAGTACCTTGATGGCGACTTCGCGGTTTAAGTGGGTATCACGCGCGCGATACACCTCGCCCATCCCGCCCGCACCCAGCGGGGCGAGGATTTCGTAGTGGTTGAAGCGTGTGCCAGCAGCCAACGCCATTGTGGAGCCTCCGGATTGTCGGATGTTGAAAGGCAGGTAAAGCGCGCGCAGTTTAGCACCACTGATCGGATTCGTGGAAAGCCGTGACGGCAGGCGTCATTTTCGGGTAGTGATAAACATGAAAGGCTGGTTTGTTTTTGTCGCGTAGCGACAGTTGAATTTAGCCGTGGTTTTCAAACCACGGTAGCGGGACAACACAGTTTCGCGTCGCTACGCGACGCTTGAAATCTGTTCGGTAATCGTATCCGTTTCAACCGTCGCTACGCGACGAAGGGGATTCGTGCCGCGCTTCCCGGCGTTGAAACGCCGGGCTAAACTCAGGTCGCCGCTACGCGGCTGCAAAATTG
>JANOWX010000031.1:0-4319 GCA_031418175.1 Acidobacteriota bacterium
TGAAACACCACGGCACAAGGCCGTGGCATCTGGCAAATCATTGCCTTTTTGTAGCAGACAACGTGAAACTCCACGGCACAAGGCCGTGGCATCTGGCAAATCATTGCCTTTTTGGTAGCAGGCAGCGTGAACCTCCACGGCACAAGGCCGTGGCATTGTGAGTCGCACTTTTAATCACACCCCGGACACCCCAAGCCGGGCGGACGCCTTGTGCAAAGGCCACCCGCGACGTAGAATGCGCGCCGCCTGAAGCCGGACTGTGCGGCGGTATCCAATGCAAATTGGCACAGTGCCAGCCTCAACAGCATTCCAAAAAGACAAACCTGAACGAAGACCGTGCCCCAAACACTTCAGAGCATTAACGAATCTACGGCGGTGTCAGGTGACGGCTGGGTGAACGCCCTCAAACGCAAACGTCTGTGACCGCGACTTGGAAAGTTATGACAGCGGAGCCCGTTCCCAACACAAAGGGACAAAGATTCAAAGGTTCAAGGATTGAAAAACAGAGCAAGACTTCACCACCAAATAGGTCTTTGTTCCTTTGTTCCTTTGTCCCTTTGCGCTGAAAAAGGCTCCCCCTTTCGTAACCTTCCAAGTCGTGTGTGACCGCTAAACGCGAGGCAGAACTATGGCCGAGTTTCAGCAACTGTCGCTGGGCAGCTTTGCCGGCTTGCCCGTCGGCCGCTATGAAATACACTTGCGCGCCATGGCCGAGGCGCGCGTGCCCGCCTTTCCCGGCTCCGCCCTGCGCGGCGCGTTTGGCCACGCGCTCAAACGCGCCGTCTGTGTCATGCAACACCGCGCCTGCGAACGCTGCCTGGTTGCCAGCCGTTGCATTTACCCTTACGTATTCGAGACGCCCTGGCCCGCCGCCCTGGCCGAACGCCACCGCGCGCAACAAAACGCCCCGCATCCCTACCTGCTTGATCCGCCGGTCTACCGCGTGCGGCGGGCGGAATCTGCCGCTCCGCCCGCAGATGAAACTGCGCCGGAACCCGCGCCGCCCGCGCCTGCGCTGGTGGACGGCAGTGCGCACCCCACTGGCAAATGGGCGCGCGAAGTGACGCTGGCGGCGGACGATGCGGTCGTCTTCGGGCTGACGCTGCTGGGCCCGGCGATAGAGCATCTGCCGTTTTTGCTTTACGCCCTCCACGAAATGGCCGAGCACGGCCTGAGCGTGCGGCGGCACCGCTTCGAATTGACGCAAGTAAACCGCCTGACCCCGGACGGCGCGCGCGCCACGCTTTACACCGGCGCGACCCAGCAATTGACGAGCACCGCCGCACCGCCCCCGCGTTTGAGCGACTGGAGCGCCGCCCGCCTGACGGCCTTGAACTTGTCAGCCGGTGAAAATTTGAAGCTGCGCTTCGTCACGCCCCTGCGCATCCGCGTGCTGGACGATTTGCAAGCGCGGCTGAGCTTTGAACTGTTGGCGCGCAACCTGCTGCGGCGCATTTCGATGTTGCTGGCGGCGCACGGCAGCGGCCCCTTGGAACTGGATTACCACGGCCTGCTCGCCCGCACGACGCAGGTGCAGGCACTTGATTCACGGTTGCGCTGGTGGGACTGGGGCCGCTATTCCAACCGCCAGCAAACCCGCATGAAACTCGGCGGTCTGGTGGGCGAGGCCGAATTCGGCGGCGACGAACTGGCGGAATTTTTGCCGTTGGTGGCGGCGGGGGAAGTGGTGCGGGTGGGGAGCGGGACGAGTTTTGGGTTGGGGAAGTATGAGATCGAGGGAGAGGAACGATGAAAAAACACGCGCCGCTGGCTTTGGCCGCACTGCTCAACGGCTTGGAATCTTTTCGTCAGCGCGCCAAAGCGGAAGCCCTGCCGGCAAGTTTGGCTGCACAGGTGCTGAAACCAGCGGAAGAAGCCATCCTTAAAGAAGCCACGCGCCTGGCCGCTCCGGCTAGCCAAGCCAAAGGGCAAAGCGTTGAACTGTTTTTAGAAGCCATCACCGAACGCATCGCCGTGACGCCGAGCGATGAGCAACGCCGCAATAACGACAACGCGCGATTTTACTACCCGATAACAGCGCTCTCGCTCTCCGACCGGGTTTTCCCCCTCGAATTGGCGCAGGCCCCAAGCGCACCTGAAACCCAGTATCGCCAGCTTTGGGAAGAATTCGTCACCGAAGCAAGGCGCCTGCCCGCTGATGCCGAAGCCTGCTTCGTTTCGTTGACTTATTTACTACAGAAATACACGTGGTGCATTCCGTCAGATTCAGCGCCGGCGGTTTCCTTATACGACCTGAGCCGCGTAACCGCTGCCTTGGCTGTGTGTCTGGCCGAAGCTGGACAGACGGCTGACGCGCCATTCCTGTTCATCGAAGGCGGCATTTCCGGCATTCAACGGTTCATTTACAACCCGGCGTTCAACGGGCAAGAGCTTTATGACGGGATGGCGCGACGCTTACGCGGGCGGTCGTTTTATCTGAACCTGTTGGTGAAAACGGTCGCCGATTACTTAAACGAAGCGCTGCGGCTGCCTTGCGTCAACACACTGTGGGCGACGGGCGGCCACTTCCTGATCGTCGCGCCGAATACCGCCGCCACGCGCGCGAAATTGCAGCAGGCGCGCCATACGATTCAGCAATGGATGTGGCGCGAATATCGCGGCGCTCTGGGCGTCATCAGCGCTGATGAAACGGCGACGCGCGCTGAGTTGCAAGACTTCGGCAAGCTGTGCGCGCGGTTGGCACAAAAGTCTGCCGAGCAGAAATTGCGTCAGGCCGAATTGCCGCTCAGTTTTGGAGAAGATGCGCCTGACAAAGAATCGGAGCCGGCCGACAGGGCTTGGGCGAATGCCTGGGTGTTGAAGATGCAAGACGACATTTGCAAAGACACCGGGCGCGACCTGACCGAAGCTGACGTGCAGCTTTCCCTTGCAGTTCAGCGTGAGAAAGATGAGCCAGAGACGCCCCCTTCGCGCAGTGGCCAGAGTTTGCTTTTCGACGCCATTGGACGCGGCTTGATCGAAGCGCAGACGTTGCAATTGCGGCGCGCCGATGGCTGGCTGCTTGATTCAAGCGTCGCGCGTTTGCCGCGTGACCCTGACAAAAACAAACGCCTGGCTGAAGCTCAACGTTTGCGCGGCATCATCAGAGAAGTCTTGATCGAATTTCGCGGACTCGGGCGCGCCTGGTTGTTGTCGAATCAACCGGCCCCGCGCTCTGACGCCGAACTGTGTTTGCGCATCGGCGACCAGCGCAACCCGGCGTTGAAATTTCTCTCCGGCGGCGGCAACTCGACCGTTGCGCGCGGCTTTGAGTTGATGGCGACGGCGGTGCATTTGAGTGAGAACGAAAGCCGCACCGGCAAAGTCATCACCGACTTTCACGAACTGGCGAAAGCTGCCGACGGGCCGGCCTATCTCGGCGCATTGCGCATGGACGTGGACAACCTCGGCTACATCTTCGCCAACGGTTTGCCCCAGCCAGATCGTTCCCTTGCCAAGCTCGCCAACCTGTCGCGCATGTTCGATTGGTTTTTCGCGGGCTATCTGAACACGCTGATGGCCGGCAAACCGCTTTACACCACCTACGCGGGCGGCGACGACCTGTTCGTGGTTGGGGCGTGGAATGAAGCGTTGGATTTGGCCGAAAAGATTCAGCAGCAATTCAAGGCGTTTTGCGGGCAGCATCCCGACCTGCACATTTCGGCTGGGTTGATTTTGTGCAAGGGCAAATACCCCATCGGGCGCGCGGCGGCGGACGCGGGGATCATGCTGGATGAAGTCGCCAAACGGCCCAGGTCAAACAGCATTCCCGGCGACAGCCACAAAAACGCACTGGCTTTTCTCGAACGCAAGATCACCTGGAAGCACTGGCAAACGGTGCGCGAACTGGGCGACCAATTGATCCTGGCTTGTGGTGAAGAAGGCGGCAAAAAGGTCTCGCGCAGCTTTGTTTATCACCTGCTCGAACTTTATCGCAACCACATTGACCCGGGGCGCGAACCTGGCAAGGAAGCTGCCGGTGAAGATTTGATCTGGCTGCCGAGGTTTAAGTATTCGCTGGTGCGCAACGTCAAAAACGACGAATTGCGAGTTGATTTGCTGAAAAAGATCGAACAACAGAAACACTACCTTTCGGTGCTGGCCGGTTACGTGTTGCTCAAAACACGCAGCCTGTCGAGTGACACGCCAGGCAGAACCGCAGCAGCACTGCCAACCACGCCAAACACGGAGGAAACACGATGAACCAAGCAGACAGGCACGGTGGAAAAACACTGAATCAAGCAGACAGGCGGGCCGATGATCCGCTCGCCACATTCAAAGAGTTGATCAAAAGCCACCGCTTCACCGATGACGACCCG
>JANOWX010000032.1:0-5645 GCA_031418175.1 Acidobacteriota bacterium
CTGATCACGGGCGGCAGCGCCGGCGGATTGTTAATGGGCGCCGTTGTGAATATGCGACCTGAGTTATTCAAGGCTGTCATCTCGTACGTTCCATTCGTTGACGTAATGAACACCATGCTTGATGCTTCATTGCCATTGACCGTGGGCGAGTATTTGGAATGGGGCAATCCGAACGAGAAGGATGCATATTTGTATATGAAATCCTATTCGCCCTACGACAATCTCGAAGCGAAAGATTACCCAACCATGCTGATCCGCACTTCGCTCAATGACAGCCAGGTGATGTATTGGGAACCCGCGAAATACGTGGCGAAGTTGCGCGCGCTGAAGACCGATAAAAACACCCTGCTCTTCAAAACCAAGCTGGAACCGGGGGGACACGGCGGCGCGTCTGGGCGCTATGATCGGCTGCACGACACGGCGTTTGATTATGCGTTTATGCTGCATCAGATGGGGATCACGAAGTAAATAAATCACGGAAAACACGGAGAAAATTAGACAGGATTGACAAGATTTACAGGATGGCTTTTGCTTGATCCTGTTCATCCTGTCAATCCTGTCTAAGTCTTCTCCAGTCTCTCTGAGTTCCCTGTGGTTTATCCGAGAATGTCTATTCCTTGAGAAGCAATCGGCCTTGCGTCAGCAGTTGGTCGTACAACGCTTCAAGTGGTGCATTGCAACCGCGCAAACCCGCCACCACCTGCTCCGTCCAATCCAAATAGGCAAGGCGACGTGCCAGCGGCCAATCCGCAGGCGGTGTTTCAGTCACGCCGCGCACGTTCGAGATTTTATCAGCGAGTTTCACGAGTTGCGCACGCGGTGTGAGATGCGGCGCATGTTCGATTTGCAACCGCTTGCGTTCGGCCTTTGGCAAGCTCTTGTCATCGGTCACAGCTTCCACCACGCGCCGCACTTCAACGCCAAACAGCGCTTCGATCTCCTCGCCCGTAGTCATCGTGTCTTCAATCGTGTCGTGCAAAATCGCGCCTTGCAGCACGATCAAATCCGTCACTTGCCCGACCCGCGCAATCATCTCCGCCACTTCAATCGGGTGATTGATGTAGGGCGAGGCTTCGACATCTTTGCGGCGTTGCTCGCGGTGCTTGATCGAAGCGAAATGAATGGCTTGTAATAGGGCTGAGATTTCGCTGCTTGATTCCATAGTGATCTCCATTTTTAGGGACAAGACTTAGGCAGAATGGACAGGATGTACAAGATGGCTTTTGCTTGATCCTGTTCATCTTGTCCATCCTGTCTAAGTTTTTCCGTGCTTTACTTGGTTCAATTCCCTACCTCCGCAATTTCCAAAACGTCGCGCCTTCGTGATCGGCGGCCTCAAGTCGTTGCCGCGTCGCCGGAGCTTTGTTGTCGCGGAGCAGGCTGCCCATATCGTACAACAACGCCTCCGCCTGCGCGAAGTACGAATGCCCCAACAGATCCACGTCGAAGTCCGGCACCGCCACTGTATCCACGCCACCTGCAACGGTGTAAGGCGTAAAGTAGCCAGCGCGTGGCGCATCGTGCAGCTTCGCAGACAGATGCACGGGCAGGTCGGCGTCTGAAGCATAAAGCGTCGTGCGCTCGGAGTGTTCACGATAAAGCTGCGCGAGGTCGAGAAATAAATCGCGGTCTACGTCAGGCGCGGCAAGGAAGATTTGCCCGAACTTCACTTTGCCTTGCGTCTCGGCCTGCGCGGCAATCCGTTGCAGCGCGCGCAGCAAGCCACGATTGCCCATGCTGTGCGCGATGACGTGGATTTTCTCGGCTCCGCAATTGGCAGTGAACTCGACCAGAAACTCTGTGATTGCGCGTTCACTGGCTTCAATGCTCGCTTCATCTACTGTGTACGCGGTCACGCTGCCACGCGAAGGCCAACTGAAAAACGCCGTCGCGCCCTGCACTCTCAAATCGCAGCCAATTTGTGCCGCGCGGATCGCTGCCTCTTCAAACGTCACATTGAATCCGTGCAGGAAAAACAGCGCGTGCGGTGGTTCTCCACCCGTGCGGGCATCTTGCATCACGGCCTGAATTTCGGCGAAAAAGGCGTCGCGTTCCTGCTGCGTGATTTGTTGAATCCGCAAATGATCGTCGCGCAGATCAAACCGCCGCAGCCGTGTCCAGAAGCTTGACCCCGTCTCGCCGAACCGATGCGCTTCCGGCACATGCACTTCCACGCGTCCACGCGTGATGCGGTCGTGCCGCTCGCCCGTGAAGCCGCCGCCATACGCAGCGGGTTTGCGATTCGTGCCGAACCACACCGGATAGACAACGCCATCGGGCGCGCTGCTGCGTTCAAGGTCGAAGGGATTGAAGGCTTTGATGCGCAACGCGGCCTCTTGTAATTCCGCCATCACGGCGCGGACGCGGCGCTCCACATTGGCGCAGTCCGCCGCCTCGGTCGCCAGCCGTTGCAGGATTGTTTGTTCCAATTGCACGGCACGCGCACGATCTCCGGCGCGGACGGCGGCATCGAGTTCGGCGAGCAATTCGGTGAGTGTTTGTTGCGGGTTGTTGTGTGTTGGCATGATGGTCAAGCTCCATTGTTTTTCCGTCGCAGCGCGACGCTTGAGTTTAGCCGTGCGGTTTCAACCCACGGTAGTCAGGCATTTATAGCCCTCGTCGCGTCAGCGACGATTGAATTTGAGCGTCTAGATTCAGGTGTCGCTAATGCGACACGGAAATCATTTCCATCCGTTCCGTGGGTTGAAACCGCACGGCTAAAGTCAGCCGTCGCGCTGCGACGAAGAGGTGGCAAGCGGGCTTTCATTTCACTCAGGCGACTCGCTTGCATGACCAATCGCCTGTTGCCGCACCTGTTCCAGCAACTCATCCACCGCCACCTGCAATTCGTCCACGTCCACCTGCCGCCCACGCAGCCAGCGCGCCAGCGGATCGAACGCCGGGGCGGCCAGCAAGTCCGCCACGCGCGGCACGGCCAGCGGCGTCCCAGCTTCGTGGGCGCGGCGGAAGCGGATGGCGTAATTGCTCAGCGAATTCTGCATATCCTGCCCCAGTTCTGCGACACGGCGGTAAATGAGCGCGGCCAGCCGGTGGCACGGGGCTTCGGCCAGCGCGGCGGGGGTGTCACTGCCGTCGAGGTAAATGGCCAGGTTCTCGTGCGAGATGGCGCGGTCGCTGGGATCGGGCAATTGCTCGCAGAGAGCGAGGGTGCGGCGCTGCTGCTTGACGGCCTGGGCCACATCACCTTGTTTACTAAACAGGTCGGCGAGGGAGCCGAGCGCTTTAGCGCTCCTGGCAGAGTCGTGCTGGAAGACCTGCAAGCAGGTTTCCAACTCCGCCTGCGCCTCGCCGAAGCGGCCCAGATTGCCGAGCACGTTGGCGCGGTTCATCCGATGTCCGGCAACGCTTTCCGCCGGGCTTTTCAGCGCGTGCTCCACTTCCAGAATTTCATCAATACGACGTAGTGCGGATTCCCAGTCTTTCAGGGCAAAATGAGCTTTTCTGGCGATGTCGAGCGCACCGATGATCGCGCGGGCGAGGAAGGCAGGATCAGGTGCTTCGGGGACGCACTGGCCTGCGCGGTGTTGCCGCCACCAAGTCTCCACCCTTGCCAGCCGCGCCTCCACTTGCGGCAGCGCCTCGGCGACTTGTCCTCCCATAATCTCGATGCGCAATGCTTCCAGTTCGCAGATGATGACATCAACGGCGGGACTGCCCGCTTTTTTCTTGGCCTCGGCACTTTCAAGCTGCCGCTGGTGCGCAGCGTCGAGGTTGCTAACATAACGAAGAGCAGTTGCCCAGTTGCCTGTAGTTGCTGCGAGATCTGCCCAGTCCGATTGCGCGTTTGCGCTTTCAGCCGGGGCCAATTCAGCAGAGACGCGAGCTTGGGCGGCGGCTTGTTCATAAAAGGGCAGGCTGGCATCGGGGCGGCCACTAAGAGCAAGAGCATCGGCGAGTGTGCCGAGACATCGCCAGCGCAGTTGGCCTTCGGGCGCGCTCTCAGCGGCGGCTTGCAGGTGCGGGATCAGTGCCGCAAGCAAGCGGGGATCGCGGGTGCTAGTGACAACGCCGCTGGCGAATTCGCCCAGCCGCTCATACGCCTCCGCCTGCACGCAATAGACCAACGCGCGGCTGCCCGCTGACAAGGCGGCGGTCATGCTGTACATCTGCTGCGACTTGAATAACGCCGCCAAGCGGTCGGCGTACGACAGCCGGATGTCGTTTTCGGTCAGGCCGTCGCGCTCGTGTGGATAGTCGTTCATCCGTGCGCGGATGCGTTCACGCACCAGTTCGTGACAGGTCAGCGTCTGGTTGTCATCTTTGGTGACGAGGCCGACGGAGATGAGTGCGGGGAGGTGGTCGGTAGCTGGTGGTCGGTGGTCGGTTGTTGGCGGCGGAAGCGCGTCCAACATTGCGCGATACTCTGGCGGTATCGCTTTCAATTGTTCCTGAACGTGCGGCGGCAGTTGCGGCAGCATTTCGAGCATCTGTTTGATTTGCCGAAGCTGCTTTGTTTGTTCGCTTTCTTCGCCGCTCCATACCTCTTGCAACAGGCTGAGTTCGATGGGTTTATTGGCGACGGCGATCATCCACAACAGGCGGCGCGCGTCGAGGCTGGCTTGCTGAATAAGTAGGTCGTTTGAAATGATTAGTGCATCCTCTAAGTAATCCAGTTCCTTCACGTCACCGGGCGTTGTGGCGAACAGTTCGGGCAGTCGGGCGAAATCTTTAGTTTGTTCCAGCGTGTCGAGCGCCTGCAACAATTGATCGCGCAACGCCGCGCCGCCAACCGCCAACTTCGCCAAACGATCCATCAACAGCGGATGAAAGCGGCTGGCATTCAGCAACCGCATCGCCAGCACGCGCTCGTTCGTGTCGGAACTGAAAAACATCCGGCTCAACCCCGCGTGCTCGCGCAAATACAGAGCCGCTTCGCCCGCAGGCAACGGCCCCAGCAAGACCGCGTGACAACCCGCCCCGTCGAGCGCCGTCAGCGCATGGCGGCAGGTCAACCAAACCCGCGAACGCGAGCCAATGAGTTCTGTTGCCAACCGCGTCAGACAACGCTCCCACGCGGCATCCTGACAAGCCCAGCGCGGCGTGGCATCCGTAGCGTCTGCCTGCGGTTTCAGGTTCGTCTCGAAATTATCCAGCACCAGCAAAATGGCTTCGTCTTTCAGTGCGCGAATCAGGTTGCGTGTCAGCCGCTCGAAGCGTTCCGCGCCCGTGAATTCGGCACTGGCTTCGCGGCAAATCGCATCGGCGGGGTTCTGTTGGATGTGCTTATGATAGAGCTTCAATTCGCCGTTCAGCTTCATGTGAATGTCGCGCAACGTATTCTCAAAACTCAGCGCGTTCGGTTTGGCCTGATAGAGCAAGACCCAATCAAAGCGCGTTTGCCAGAGATCGAGCGCTTCGGCGGTCAGCGCCGTTTTGCCCATCCCGCCCAGACCTGTGATGACGGCGACGGGATGATCGTCAGCGCCGATGAATTGCGCGCCTAGCCCGGCCAGTTGCCACGTGCGCCCGACGAAATGTTCGTACGCTGCTGTGGTCAATTCGGTGATCTGGTGCAAGTGCGGATCGCGCGGATTCAGCGCGGGGCTGCGACCATCTTCCCAACGCAAGCCCGGATGCTCTGCGCCGTAGAGCAGCGGCGTCGCGTGATCGCAGGCGGCATAACG
>JANOWX010000033.1:0-13101 GCA_031418175.1 Acidobacteriota bacterium
TCGCCGCCCGAGGCTCCGTGGGTAGCATTGCTGCTACGACGCACGCTCGTTTGGCTACCTGTCTAACGGGCAATTTCCAGGGTCGGGACGTTTCACCCGACCAGATCGAACCGAGTTACTGGCGCACCGAAGAAACGAAGAACATGAAGCAAAGCAGCGTTGGGAATGCTTGCGCCTGCTCTTGCTTCGTCCGCTTCGTTTCTTCGTGGTGAAGCTGTCTTGCCGAACCACCAACCGTCAGCGGTCTAAGGCCACACCTCTTTCGCCACATACCATTCGACATACTCAACGCGATGATGCCCCGCTTTCACTGCGGGGTCGGCTTCGGCAAGCGTTTTGGCCCCGTCGAGGTTGTCGGCGGCGATCACCACGAGGCCGAGCACGTCGTTGTTCCCGGCGAAGGGGCCGGCAGCCAGATACTTCTTGGCATCCAGCATCCGGCGCATGTGCCAGAGGTGGCCGAGTTGCACTTGCTGCAAGGCGGGCGAAGCTTGCGCCGTCCATTTGTCGCCCTTCTTCAACATCGCAAAGTAACACTTGGTCATCGTGTACTTGGTGTTCGGGTCTTTGCGATACTCTTCATTGAATTTCGCGCCGAGGCCTTTGGGCCCGTGCCAAACATAGAAATCCAGCGCCAGCCGCCCAGCCTTGATTGCCGGGTCTTCCGCGGCGAGCGCCTTGGCTTCTTCCATTGAGGCGGCTTTGAAAATGAAGATGCCCGAGAGCCCGGCGTCATTCTTGCCAAACGGCCCGGCGGCCATCAGCTTGCCCAAACTGCCCATCTTTTGGATGTTGGCCATATGCCCGGCCATCAGCTTTTCGACGGCGGGCGTCTGTTCCGCCGTCCACTGCGGCCCACGTTTGAGTAGGGCGAATTGATACTGATCCAGTTCGAATTCCGGCGGTTTGCTTTCGGGCTTGGCCTGCGCTTGCGACTGGGCCGCCGCGTAGCCTTGCGGTTGGTAGTCATAAGCCCAGCCCGCGACAAGCACGGCGGCGCACAGCCACGGCACAATTCGTTGCATAAATTCCCTCCTTCAGAGAAAGGCGGGACGATTTGCCGCATCGCCCCGCCACCACAGCTTACGCTTCTTCTTTGTAAAACCACGCGCCCGCAACGGACGCCAACACCGTCTGCACCAATTCCCAGCCCATCGCCAGCACCGCCGGCTGCGTCGCAAACAGGCCCAGTAACATGTTCAACAGCGATGCGTAAAAGAAGGACAGGAACCAGACGAGCACGCCCGCGATCACCGCCGTTTTCGGACCCGCGCCAAAGCGGGGCCGGATCGCCGCGTAAACAAACACCGTCACGATGCCAAAGATAAACATCAGGATCGTCATCGTCGCGATGAACCCGCCGCCGGGCGGTGTCAGATTGAACTTCTTATTGAACTCTTCCATCGCTGAACTCAACACCTGCAAGTTCAGAATCGCTTCGCCGACATTCAACACCACACCTGCCACCAATCCGCCCAAGATCACTTTTCCCACGTTGATATTCGCCATAATGGTCTCCTTGTGTTTGGCTTCAAGAGCCAGGGGTCAACTGTTTGTTGCATGGTTCGGTCAGCACGCTTTGCCGCCGAAGCAGGACTTGGCAAGTTGGCCGCCTTGGTACAGCCAGCGGCCTTGTGCGGCGTAGAGCTTCCCACTCCGCCGCCAATTCTTCAAGGTCTGTCCAGCGACAATGTTTTCGGTTTGCGTCTGCCGCGCTGATTTCGTCAGCTTCAACGCGCCGCTCAGGCTTTGGTTGCATGGCGCGGCGCCAGGTCTGCTATAATCCGGCTCCCCAAGCGGCATTCCGCGACGTTCCCACATTGAGTTGAGCTTGCCGCTTTTACATATGAGCACTCATTCCACACGACGTTGGTTGGCGCGCATGCGGCATTGGCCGAGGAGCGCGGGGGACTGGTTTGCCGAGCGGTATCAGCGGCTGCCGCAACGGCAACGCTTCCTGCTGGTCAGCGCCTTATTGATTCTGCCGACTGCCTTCCTGTGCTCGCACTTCCCGTTCACCTTACTGCCCAGTTATACCGTCGGGGATTCGGTGATGGCCGACATCGTCGTCCCGGCAGATTTGCAGGCCGATTCACTGGATACGTTTAGCAATGACCTGCCGCCCAACATCGCGGCTGAATTGCGTCATACGCGGGTCGTGTTGCGCGCTGGCGAAGCGGTCACCGAACGGGCGCTGCCGCAAATACAGGCCATCCGCCAATACCAGTTATCGCAACGCCAGCCGCGCCGCTTGCTGGGCCTGATCGTGATTGTCGCGGCGCTCTATTACGCGCTGTATAAAATCGCGCTCGCCAGCAAAACCACCCGGTTGGGCCCGCGCGCGGCGTTTTGGGTCGCGGCGTCTTTGTTATTGCTGCAAACCTTTCTGGTGCGCGCGGGCATGTTCGGCGCGGCGGTGTTGAGCGCGCGGCCTGAAACGATGCGCTTCGGCGATGCGCTGGTCTTTCAATTCGCGGTGCCGTTTGCGGCGTGCGCGCTGGTGCTGGCGTTGCTTGTCAATAGCCAGTTGGCGTTAATCGCGGGCTTGATGGCGGCCCTGCTCACGGGTTTTGTCTCGGCGCACGGGATGACGATAGCAGCCTTTGCGATGGCGGCTTCGATCACGGCGGTTTTCAGCATTCAAAATTATTGCGACCGGAATTCGATTTCTTACGCCTCGGCCACCATCGGCGGGGCGAGTTTCGTGATGAGCCTGGCCGTGTTGCTGATGTCGGGGCACGATTTGAATTGGCGCATGCTGGCGGGCAGCGCGGTGGCGTGTGCGTTGAGCGCCTTGCTAACGGCGGGGCTGGTCAGCTTCCTCGTCCCGATTTACGAATCCATCTTCGACATTCTGACCGACGTGCGTTTGCTGGAATTGTCGAATGCCGATTTGCCGCTGCTGCGGCGGCTGGCCATTGAAGTGCCCGGCACCAACCATCATTCCTTCATGGTCGGCGTGCTGGCCGAAGCCGCCGCCAAGGCCATCGGCGCGAATGCCTTGCTGGCGCGCGTCGGTTGCCTCTATCACGACATCGGCAAGCTGGCCGCACCGCGCATGTACATCGAAAACCAGGCCGGGGCCGCCAATCCGCACGACAAGGTCGCGCCCAAAGACAGCGCGCGCATCATCACCGGCCACGTGCGGCGCGGCATCGAGATGGGCAACGAAGCCGATTTGCCGCCGCAAATCATTGATTTCATCCCGCAACACCACGGCACGCGCGTCATCGCCTACTTCTTCCACAAGGCCAAAGCCGAAGCCGACCGGCGCGGCGAGCCCGTCAACATTGAAGATTTCCGCTACCCCGGCCCGAAACCGCAAACCAAAGAGTCCGCCATTCTGATGCTGGCCGACGGGGCCGAAGCTTCGGTGCGTTCGCTGGAAGAACATACTGAAGAAAACATCCGCGCGATCATCAAGAAGATCATTGACACGGTGGTCGCCGATGGCCAGTTCGACGAATGCAATCTGACGCTGCGCGAACTGACGCTCATCCGCGAATCGCTCATCAGCACCTTACAAAACGTCTACCACCAGCGCATCAGCTATCCCGGCTTCAACCCGCCCAGCAAAGCCGAACAAGAGATGGCCCAAGCCGACATCAACGCCCCGCGGGTGAGCGCGGCGGCTTCGGCCACCAATCGTGCATGAGTCAGGCTCCTTATTACATCGGCATTGATCTGGGCGGCACCCAATTGCGCATGGCCGCCGTCACGGCAGAAGGTCAACTGGCAACCGAACTGCTTTCCGTTCCCACCGGCCAGGGCTTTGCGCCAACTGACCTGTCACGCGCATTGCAGCAACTGTCCACGCGCATTGCTGAATTGACCGGCAATCAACCAATCGCAGGCTGGGGCGTAGGCGCGGCGGGCGTAGTGTGGGAAGGGCAACTCTCGCAATCTGACAATGTCCCGCTGCTCAGTGACACCGATCTGGCTGGTTTATTGCACGAAGCCGCGCGCGGCTTGCCGGTCAAACTGGAAAACGATGCGCGCTGTTTCGCGCTGGCTGAAGCGCGTTTCGGCGCTGGACGCGGCGCGCGCAACGTTTGCGGCATCACGCTGGGGACGGGCTGCGGCGGCGGCGTGATGGTGGACGGCAAACTCGTGCGCGGCGTGCGCGGGGCCGCAGGCGAAGTCTGGAGCATTCCGTTGCGCGAACACTTTCTTGAATACTATGTTTCGGGTTACGGGTTGCTGCGCACCTACCAGGAACACGGCGGCCAAATCAGTGACGGCCTGACGGGCGCAGCAATCGCTGCGCGGGCGCGGCAAGGCGAGGCGGCGGCATTGGCGGCGTGGCGCGCCTATGGCGACGACGTTTACCTGCTGTGCGAAACGCTGATCGCGCTGCTGGAACCCGAAGTCATCGTCATCGGCGGTTCGATGGCGCAAGCGCACGACCTCTTCGGCGAGCAATTTCAGCCCAAGCTGGCCCAGCGCCCTACGCGCATTGCATTGGCTGAATTAGGCGCAGCGGCGGGGGTCATTGGCGCGGCGGCGTTGCACCTTTGAGCGGTGTAGGGCAAAAGACGCGCAACGCTAGGGCGGTACCGCGCGCGTGAGCAAGCTGAGCCTACGCTGCCGCACCAGTCCGCCAGACTTGACGCGCCGCTTGCTTACGCGCGCGGTACCGTTTGCTGCCTTTGTTGCTGGGAGTCCCGTTTGACTGAATTACAGCTTCCCGATCCATCTCTGATTCTGTTGATCGGCCCATCCGGCGCGGGCAAATCCACCTTTGCCGCGCGCCACTTTCAGCCCACTGAGATTATTTCCTCCGATCATTGCCGTGCGCTGATCTGCGACGATGCGGCGGCCCAACATCTCAATGCCGAAACCTTTGAACTGGTGCATCACTTAACGCGGCTGCGCGTGCAGCAAGGCAAGTTGACCGTGGTTGACGCGACCAATTTGGAGCAACCTGCCCGGCGTCCTTTCTTGCGGCTCGCGCGGCGTTGCGGGGTGCCGGTGGTCGCCTTGGTCTTCGAGGTCGCGCTCGCCACCTGCCAGGCCCAAAATCAGGCGCGCAACCAGCGCGTCGTGCCGCCCGAAGTCGTGCAAAAACAGGCGCTGGAACTTGCGCAAACACAGGCGCGGCTGGCGCGCGAAGGTTATGCGGGGATTTACCTTTTGAATGAAAGCAATTTGGCAGCGCTGACGGTCGTGCGGATCAAGCAGCCGCGCGGCTGAGCGGAGTTAATCCTTTGCCTGAACTTTTTTCTCTTTTCTTGCAGAAAACCTTGGAAGTTTCCCGCCATTCACCGTTTATCCATATTGCCTAGCAAAAAATAGCTAGGGGCCAGGGCGGGTCATCAGGGAGCTACGGCACCAGGCTCTAAGTGGCCCGCCTATTACAAGCGGTAAAGTTTTATAGAGCGAACTATTCATAACCCTCACGTCCCCGGATCGGTTTTCGTAAATCTACTGCGGTAGTCCTGCGTCGCCTGACGGATTTGTAGCCAGTGCGCAAATAAGTCAGGGTTCTGCAACCAGACCGTGAACCATTGAGCGATTTCTGCCTGTTCGTCGCGGCAATCTTTGCCAGACCTTTGGGCAGCCCGCTCGGCTTCGCGTTTTCCGATCAGGGCAGTGCGGCGGGCAAAGCGGATTCCGGTTTGATCTCCGAGGCGTTGAAACTTGCGGTAGAGCGCGTCTATTTCAAGCAGGGATGATTCGGCTTGCGCGAGGGTTTCGAGGCGAGGGAGGTATTGAAAGAGATTCTCGTATTTTTCGGTTGGCCCAGCCATGCGAAAGATTTGTTCATAACGAACCGGCAGTTCTTCATCCACTAACACACGTGCGATTTCCCCAGGATCCATAGCGCCGCCCGGGCCGAACTCTTCGACCAGGGCTTGGTTGATGATGGCGATTTCACGCGCCGTGACTTCGCCCATTGCTTCACGGTCATAAATATCAAGCACCAGTTCGCGTTTGCTTTTGCGTTTCATAAGTTTCTCTGCGGGCAAGCGCTGCCACAAGAATTTGCATCAAGCATTACCACGCAACAACAAGGCAGTTGCACCACGTCTCGCATTCGTCTGAGTGGTTAGGCGCCAGGCGCCGGCAAAAGTGTCGGTGTCAGGTGTGCACGGTTTATCAGCGCGTAAGGATGACTCTACGATCCGGCGCCTGGCGCCTAACCACTTTAGCCCCCGCGAAGACGTAGAACGCTGCTACGACCAGGCGTTGCTACGCAGTGAAAAGGCAAAAGGAGGCAATGCCTGACTTCCTTTTGCCTTTCGCGTTTCCCGGCCCAACAAACCTCAGACCGCCGGTTGCTGTTGCGTCACACAATGAAGCGAGCCTAAGCCCCAGATCAATTCCATACAATCAATCCCAATCACACGGCGGTCAGGAAAGCACTGCTGCAAGATTGCGCCAGCAACCGCATCGTTGGCATGGCGATACGTCGGCACCAGCACACTCTTGTTCGCAATATAAAAGTTGGCATAGCTCGCGGGCAGGCGCTGCTCTTCAAACCAGCTAGCGCCCGGCATCGGCAGCTTGATGATGCGCAACGGCTGCCCATCCTGATCTTTCATGGCCAGCAGCCGTTCGTAATTTTCCTTGAGCGGCGCGTAATTCTCATCCTGCGGATCGTCTTCCAGCACGGTCACGACCGTGTCAGGCGCGACGAAGCGCGTCAGATCATCCACGTGCCCATCGGTGTCGTCACCAACAATGCCCTCGCCCAGCCAAAGAATGTTCGACACGCCCAAATAATCTCGCAGGTATTGTTCGAGCTGTGTTCGATTCAACTGCGGATTGCGATTCGGATTGAGCAAACACGCCTCGGTCGTCAGCAACGTCCCGCGCCCATTCACCTCCAGCGAGCCGCCCTCCATGACGATGCCCGGCGTAAAGAGCCGTTCGCCCGACTCCGCCGCAATACGCGTCGGCACGACATCGTCATGCTCATACGGCGGATACTTATCGCCCCAAGCGTTGTAGCCCCAATCATTGATGGCGCGTTCGCGTTTGCCACGCACCTCGCGCACTACATAAATCGGCCCGTGATCGCGGCACCAGGCATCATCCGTCGGATTGAAATGAAAGCGCACCGCCGCCAGATTGACGCCGCCCGCCTGCAACAAGCGCCGCACGCGTTCGGCAAAGTCTTCGTCCGCGACGTTGATGCGCACCAATTCCGATTCGGTCAAATGTTTGGTCAATTCGACAAAAATGCCCGGGATGTTTTCAAACGCGCCCGGCCAACTGGCTTCCTTGTGCGGCCACGAGAGCCAAGT
Organism: Acidobacteriota bacterium; assembly: GCA_031418175.1. GTDB lineage: Bacteria > Acidobacteriota > Blastocatellia > RBC074 > RBC074 > JACPYM01. Next base: position 7,251 of record JANOWX010000033.1, read on the forward strand.
GGCTTCGTGCGGTTCCCATTCGGCTGGCATGTGGTAGCCAAGTTCGCGCGGTGTTTGCTTGCTCGCTTGCATAAACAAAAGAACCTCCCGCGAAGGCACACGAAGCGGCACGAAGAAATCGTCGTACTCTTCGTGTTTCTTCGTGTACCTTCGTGGGAAAAATCAGTCAATAAATCTCTTCGTTATTTCCCCATACGCGTCAATGCGCCGGTCGCGCAAAAACGGCCAGTGCGTGCGTTGCACATCGGTCTTGCCGAAATCCACTTCGGTCAGCAGGATTTCTTCGCGCTCGACCGAGCCTTTTACCAGCAACTGCCCAGCCGGATCGGCGATGAAACTTTGTCCCCAAAATTGAATGCCTTCACCCGGATGGCCGGCGGGCGTTGGTTCATGCCCAACGCGATTGGCGACCGCGACATACAGCCCATTCGCCACGGCGTGCGAACGCTGAATAATCTCCCACGACGAATGCTGGCGCTCGCCATATTCGGCCTTCTCGCCCGGATGCCAGCCGATGGCGGTCGGGTAAAACAGAATCTGTGCGCCGCGCAGCGCCGTCAGCCGCGCGCCTTCGGGATACCACTGATCCCAGCAAATCAGCACGCCGACCTTGCCGTAGCGCGTCTCGAACATCTTGAAGCCCAGATCGCCCGGCGTGAAATAGAACTTCTCGTAAAAAAGCGGATCGTCCGGGATGTGCATCTTGCGATACTTGCCCAGCAACTCGCCGTCCGCATTCAGCACGACAGCGGTGTTGTGATAAAGCCCTTCGGCCCGCTTCTCAAACAACGAAGCCACGATCACGATGCCGCGCGCTTTGGCCAGCTTCGACAACTCATCTGTTGATTCGCCGGGAATCGGTTCGGCCAGTGCAAAAAACTTATGCTCTTCGGTCTGGCAAAAGTAACGCGAGCGAAACAATTCCTGCGTCGAAACGATATGCGCGCCCTGTTGGGCGGCCTCTTCGATGCGTGCCAGGCATTTGTCCAGGTTCTCTTTGGGATCGCTGCTGCACGACATCTGAATCAGTGCAACGTTCGCTTTGTCGGCTTGTTTCATAGGGTCGGCATTATTCAATCTTGCTGCTCAAATCTCAATGCGGTCCGGCGGTAAAACTGCTCCGCCATTGGCCCAATCAAGCAACAAGGGCATGGAGTTCAAGCTTCAGCTTGTCTGGCGCGCGGCGCGCGCCACCGACAGCCTGAAGGCTGAACTCCATGCTTTTGTGGCTTGCGGTTTACTCCCGGTTAATCAGGCTCGCCACAAAGCCCGCGCCAAATCCATTATCAATGTTGACCACTGTCACATTCGACGCACAGGAATTGAGCATCCCCAAGAGCGCCGCAATCCCGCCGAAGCTGGCGCCATAGCCGATGCTGGTCGGCACCGCGATGACCGGCACGCTGACCAAGCCGCCCACGACTGAAGGCAGCGCGCCTTCCATCCCCGCCGCGCAAACGACGACGCGCGCGGCTTGCAGGAGTTCGCGCTTGCTCAAGACGCGATGAATGCCCGCGACGCCCACGTCAAAGATGCGTTCGATGCGGTTGCCCATCAGTTCGGCGGTGATGGCGGCTTCGTCGGCGACGGGGATGTCAGAGGTTCCGGCGGTAACAATGGCAATAACGCCGCGCCCGTGCAGCGTCGCATCGCGTCGCACCGTGAGCGCGCCGCAGGTGGAGTGGAAGATGGCGTCTGGCGCAAGCCTCAACACGTGTTCATACGTTTCCCGATTCGTCCGCGTCACCAGCAGATTCGACGCGCGTTCGAGCAGCCGCGCGGCAATCGTGGCAACCTGCTCCGGCGTCTTGCCCAAACCGAAGATCACTTCGGGGAAGCCCTGCCGCAAGGCGCGGTGATGATCTATGTGGGCGAAGCCCAGGTTCTCAAACGGCAGATGGCGCAATCGCTCTACCGCCTGTGGCACGTCCACAGCGCCTGCTTTGACCTGTTCCAAGAGTTGTTTCAATCGTTCCTGATCCATAGGACAACCGTTATAGCGTGCCGCCAATGGCTTTGACAACGCGGGGACAACACGCGCGGAAGCGCAGCTTGACAAGCTTTTTTCGCGGCCCCTATAGTTGCCGCGCGATTGACACGAAGCCCATGAGCACTTCCACAAAATCCATCACCGTCGGCATCACCGGAGCGAGCGGCTCAATTTACGCGCAAAGTTTGCTCAAACACCTCTGCGCCAGCGCCGAGGTCGGGCGCATTGACTTGGTCATCTCTGCTGCGGGCGTGCGCGTCGTCGGTGAAGAGTTGGGCCTGAATGTCGCAGGCATCGAGCGTCGCGTCGTTAAAGAGTTGGTTGGATACGACGCCGACAAATTGATCGTGCATCCGGCAGCGGACATCGGCGCGACGGTGGCGAGCGGTTCATACTTGGCTGACGCAATGGTAATCGTGCCGTGCAGCATGGGTTCGCTGGCATACATCGCCGCCGGCATCACGCGCGACCTGGTTCATCGCGCCGCCGATGTGATGTTGAAAGAGAACCGCCCGCTCATCCTGGCGCCACGCGAAACGCCGTTGAACGCGATTCATCTGGAAAACATGCTCAAACTCGCGCGACTGGGCGTGCGCATTGTTCCGGCGATGCCCAGTTTCTATCATCATCCGCAAACGATTGATGATCTGATCGAACATTTTACGCACCGGTTGCTGGATCACCTGGGTGTGGGGCACGAACAAGCCACACGTTGGGAAGGCAGCCGGCAAAAGGGGAAACGCGATGCCGACAGTTGAAGGAGTTAGTCAGAACGAAGCCCCTGAACCGGTGGAGATTGATTTAGCGGCCTGTGGAATTGACGCTGCACAAGCAGCGGATTTGCGCTTCCGGTTGAGCGCCAGCGCGGAAGATTGGGAGCGTCCGGAGATGGACGTTTACGATTATGATTAAGAGCCTGAAAATCACCCTCGAAATGATCAAGATCGAGCACACCCTGTTCGCCCTGCCCTTCGCCTTGCTCGGCGCAGTGCTGGCGGCGCGCGGCTTGCCAGAGGGGCGCGTGCTCTTTTGGATACTCATTGCGATGGTCGGCGCGCGTTCAGCGGCGCTGGCGTTCAATCGGTTAGTAGACCGCGGTTTCGACGCGGCCAATCCGCGCACGGCGACGCGCGCCATCCCAGCGGGCTTGTTGAGCGTGCAATTCGTCGCGCTGTTTACGCTCGCCTCGGCGGCGCTCTTCTTTGTGGCGGCGGCGATGTTGAACAAGCTGACGCTGCTGCTATCGCCGATTGCCTTGGGGTCGGTGCTGTTTTACTCGTACACCAAGCGCTTTTCGGCGCTCTGTCATTTGGTGCTGGGCTGGTGTTTGAGCATCGCGCCGACCGGAGCGTGGATCGCCGTGCGCGGGGCGCTCGATTCGCCCGTGCCGCTGTTGTTGAGCTTGGCGGTGCTGTTGTGGACGGCGGGCTTCGACATCGTCTACGCCTGCCAGGATCGCGAGTTTGACTTGCGGCAGGGTTTGCGTTCGATCCCGCAAACGCTGGGCGTGGCGCGGGCGCTGTGGCTGGCGCGGCTCTTTCACGCGGCGATGTTTGCGGCGCTGGTAGCGATTTATTTTTTGACCGGGCTGCATTGGATTGGGCTGCTGGGCATCGCGGCGACGGCGGCGTTGCTGATTCACCAGCACCGGCTGGTGCGCGCCGATGATCTGTCGAAACTGGATATGGCGTTCTTTACGACCAACGCCTATGTCAGCGTGATCCTCTTTGTCACGGTGGCGGCGGATGTGTTTTTGTTGGGGTGATGATGATGAGAACTGCACTGCTATTTCTAACCACACTGCTTGCAATTCCGGCGCAGGCGCAACTGGTGCCTGTCACCAAACCGACGGCCACGCCAACGCCTACGCCCACGCCGAAGAACGCGCCCGCCCCCGCGCCAATCGTGCTTGAAGCGCACGCGCACGAATACGCCGAGTTGCGTGAGTTCGTCCTGCCCATCAAAGATTTCACCTTCAACAACCTCGCCGACGCGCCCTTCAATCTGCGCGCGGCGGGCCAGGGCAAGCGGCTGGTGCTGGTGCATTACTTTGCCGCCTGGTGCCATAGCAGCAATTACGACGTAGTCACGATCAACGAACTCTATCGCAAGTACAAAGACGACGGCTTCGCGGTGATCGCCGTTTGCGAATACTCCAAACCGGATGAGCTGCGCGAATTCATCAAGAAGCACCAACCCGAATACCCCATCGTGATCGAGAGCAAACGCACCAAAGACCGCACCAACACGGAGCATTACGCTTACCGCCAAGCGATGGAGGACAAACGTTTGTGGGGCACGCCGCTCAACATCTTTTTGCCGGCGGCGGATTTCCGCGCCGGCAGCGCCTTCGTCACCTCGCGCACTTTCATTGCGCTGGGCGAGTTGATGAAACCGGAGGTTGAGAAATTCATCCGGCAACAATTGCAGCTTAAGTAAGCGCGTAGAAAGTACGGCAAACTGTTAGTTTGCCGTAACCTTGAGAATGAGACCGTTCAAGATAGCCAGTAGGTCTGAGCGTCGAGACCACGGCAAACTAACAGTTTGCCGTACATTGGGAGCATTTATGTTGGAAACCTATTTTCTGGATCGTTCCTTATTGCCCCTCGCCGAAAAAGTCGCGGCAGGTGAACGGCTGAGCTTTGACGACGGGCTGACGCTCTTTCGCAGCCATGACCTGCACGGTGTCGGGCGTTTGGCCGATATTGTGCGCCGCCGCAAACACGGGCTGGCGACTTATTTCAACGTCAACCGCCATCTGAACCCGACGAATTACTGCTACGCCGATTGCAAATTCTGCGGCTTCTTCGTCAAACACAATCAGGAGGGCGGTTACACGCACAGTTTGGAAGAGTCGCTGAAAGTCGCGCGCGAAGCCACCGCCCAGGGCGCAACCGAATTGCACATCGTCGGCGGCTTGAATACGCGGCTGCCCTTTTCCTATTACACCGACCTGCTCTCGACCTTGAAACGCGAATTCCCACGGCTGCACCTCAAAGCCTTCACGATGGTCGAACTGGATTTCTTCGCCAAGTTTTATAAGCTGTCTGACGAAGAGGTCATCGCCAAACTCACTGCCGCCGGCATGGATTCCTGCCCGGGCGGCGGCGCTGAAGTTTTTGCCGAAGCCACGCGCGAAAAGATTTGCACGCACAAAACCGACGGCCAACGCTGGCTGGACATGGCCGGCAAGGTGCATCGGGCCGGCCTCAAAACCAACGCGACAATCCTTTACGGCCACATCGAAACCACCCAAGACCGCGTAGACCACTTCGTCCGTTTGCGCGAACAGCAAGACAAGAGCGGCGGCTTTCAATGCTTCATCCCGCTGGCCTTTTATCCGCCGGGCACACAGCTTGCGCATTTGCCTGGGCCATCGGGCATTGACTCGCTGAAGGTCATTGCTGTCTCGCGCCTCTTGCTCGACAACTTCGATCACATCAAGGCGTACTGGGTGATGCTGGGCAAACGGCTGGCCCAGACGGCGCTGCATTTCGGCGCGAACGATTTCGACGGCACGATCACCGGCGGCGGCGAGTTGATGGAGTCCTATCTGGTCGAAGGCAAGAGCGACAATGAGGCCAGCAAAGACGACATCGTCGCGCTGATCAAAGAGGCGGGTTTTGAGCCGATTGAGCGCGACACGCTGTATCATCCGCTGCGCAATTTCGCGGCGGCTTGAATAATGTACCGTAGGTTGTCTAACCTGCGGAGCACTTAGGTAAAAGTCCTTTGGATTCCGCGCTGGCTCGCCATTACAGCGGTTTTCAGATGCGTGCGACCTCAATGTTATGATTTTCGCCATGCTACCCTATCCAAAAGAACTCAGAGCAAGTGTTGTTACTGCCGTAGAGCAAGGTG
>JANOWX010000034.1:0-10089 GCA_031418175.1 Acidobacteriota bacterium
CACGCTGCTGCACATCCTGGGCATGCACGACAATGCCTGGGGCGGCGAGTTTTGGTTTGCCGAGCAGCCGGTGCACAAACTCAGCGTCAAACAGCGCGGCGATTTGCGCAACAAAAACATCGGCTTCGTTTTTCAAAGCTACCACCTGCTGGATCACCTGACCGTTTACGAAAACCTGGAGATCCCGCTCTCGTACCGCGATGTCAAAAAAGCCGAGCGCGAGAGCATCGTGGGCGACATCCTCGACAAGTTTCAGATCGTCGGCAAAAAGGATTTGTATCCGGCCCAGCTTTCGGGCGGCCAGCAGCAATTGGTCGGCGTGGCGCGCGCCGTCATCGCCAGCCCCAAAGTCATCCTGGCCGACGAACCGACCGGCAATCTGCACACCAGCCAGGGCAAGGAGATTATGGAGTTGTTCAAACGCTTGAATAACGAGGGCACGACCATCGTGCAGGTGACGCATTCGGAGGTGAACGCGACTTACGGCAATCGCGTTATCAATTTGCAGGATGGGTGGATGGTGAATCCGTAAGGGATGGGAATTATGAAATCAGTGCCGCGCATCTTAATCGCCGACGATCAGACCGACGTGCTGGAAGCCCTGCGCTTATTGCTCAAAAGCGAAGGCTTCCTGATCGAAACCGCCACGTCGCCGCAACAAACCCTGACCGCGCTCGAAGCGCGCGAGTTCGATGTGTTGCTGATGGATTTGAACTACACGCGCGACACCACGTCGGGTCAGGAAGGGTTGGATTTGCTCACGCGCATTCAAACGCTGGACGCCGCGTTGCCCGTGGTGGTGATGACGGCCTGGGGCAGCGTGGATTTGGCCGTCGAAGCCATGCGGCGCGGCGCGCGCGATTTCGTCCAGAAACCCTGGGAGAACGCGCGGCTGCTTTCGATCCTCTGGACGCAGATCGAACTCGGCAAGGCGCTGCGCCGGGGGCAAAAGCTGGAAGCCGAAAACCAGTTGCTGCGGGGCGAGGCGCGCGCCGACATGATTGCCGAAGCGCCCAGCATGCAGCCCATCCTGCAAGTCATCGCGCGTGTCGGCCCGTCGGACGCCAACGTGCTGATTACCGGCGAAAACGGCACCGGCAAAGGCGTCGTCGCGCGCGTGCTGCACAACATTTCGGCGCGCGCGAACAAACCGCTGGTCACGGTCAACATCGGCGGGCTGTCGGACGGCGTGTTCGAGAGCGAATTGTTTGGCCACATCAAGGGCGCCTTCACCGACGCCAAGAGTGACCGCGTGGGCCGTTTTGAATTAGCCGACGGCGGCACGCTGTTTTTGGATGAGATCGCCAACATCTCGATGCCGCAACAGGCCAAGCTGCTGCGCGTGCTCGAAACCGGCGAGTTCGAGCGCGTCGGCTCTTCCAAAACGCGCAAGGTGAACGTGCGCATCGTCGCGGCCACCAACGCCGACCTACACGCCGAAGTCGGCGCCGGGCGCTTCCGCCAGGATTTGCTGTTTCGTTTGAACACGGTCGAATTGCGTTTGCCGCCCTTGCGCGACCGGCGCGAAGACATTGCGTTGCTGGCGAATCATTTTCTGCGCATTCATTCGACGCGCTACCGCAAGCTGGTGACCAGCTTCGACACGGCTGCGCTGAAGGCCTTGGAAGCGCATCAATGGCAGGGCAACGTGCGCGAACTGGATCACGCCATCGAACGCGCCGTGCTGATGGCGCAGGGCACACTGGTCAAGGCCGGCGATCTGGGTTTGTACAGCAGCGGACAGGAAAGCGGTTCGCGCTTGGAAGAGATGAGCCTGGATGAAGTCGAACGCTTCCTCATCAAAAAGACGTTGGAACGCTTTGACGGGAATGTCAGCAAGGCTGCGGAGGCGTTGGGACTGAGCCGTAGCGCGTTGTATCGCCGCCTGGAAAAATACGGGTTGTAGACGAATTGGCTAAACATCCGTCGGTTGCCAAACGCGGATGGCAGGCACACGGGCGAAGTCGGAATCGTGCGTAACAAGATCGCTGATGCCAAGGCGTAGCGCGCAGGCGAGATTGAGGGAATCGTTGACGAAGAGGCCGTGCGTTTGGCGCAAGGCATGGCTGGCGGCAATGTCGGCAGTCGTGACTTCCGCGACGGTGAGCGGGAGCCATAGCAGCTTCTCAGTTTCCGTGATGTAGTCGGTCAGCGCGGTGATGACGTGCGGATTGGCTTTGAGCTTTTTGACGGGCTGTCCGGCCGAAATCAAGCCTTTGACAAGCGCCTCGGCCATCATCCAAGCGATGGCGGCGATGGAGTATTTCCGCCAGAATGACGGTCGTGATATGCGCGGTTACTTCGTTGAGCGCGACCCGGCGCAGAAAGGCTTTGCAATCCGCCGACGCCCCGCCGAGATGGTAGATGAAAATGTTGGCGTCAACCATGACCGTGGCGCCCGCCGGCAGCGCGTTAATATCCACACAACTCCTCGTCTTCGGCCAGCCAGCGCAACGTTTCGCGGTCTACTCCTTTGATGACGCCGTAAAGTTCATCCACCAGCGCCAGGGCAGCGGCGTGTTGGGGCGTAGTTCCCGTGACTGGTGGCGCGGCGGGCAGCGGGGCCGAAACGTCGCTCGCCACCAATTCCTGCACGTAAGTGGTTAGGTCGTGCCCGCGGCGGCGGGCGGCGTGTTCGACTTGCGGCACGAGTTGCGGCGGAATGGTGATGGTAATGTCCATAGTTGAGCCTCGCGTTACGAAGCGAAGTATAGAGGCGGTAAAGCAGCGTGGGCAAGCTGCGTTACAATGCGCGCCATGGCGATCTCCAACGAGCCGCAACCCGGCAAGCAATCCAGTCAATTTACCTTTTTGCAACTCAGCGAACCGCCGCCGCTGCGCGCGACGTCACGCGTGCTTCCGCGTCGTCTCTATTTCAGCTTTGAACGCCGCGTGCTCTGGCTGTCGTTCCTGACAGGTTTGCCAGGCGCTGGCATCGCGCTTTACATGCTCTGGGCGGGCGATTTCACGCCGAAGGTGCAATGGACGCTGACCGTCTTCATCCTGAGTTTCTGGCTGGGCTGTGCCTTTGCTTTGCGCGAACGCGTGGTGATGCCGTTGCAGACGCTGTCGAATCTGCTGGCGGCGTTGCGCGAGGGCGACTATTCGATTCGCGGGCGCGCGGCCCGCTTCGATGACGCGCTGGGCGATGTGGTGCGCGAGGTCAATGCGCTGAGCACGACGCTGCAAACGCAGCGGCGCGGCGCGATGGAGGCTTCGGCGCTGTTGCGCACGGTGATGGGCGAGATCGAGGTCGCCGTGTTTGCGTTTGACAGCGAACACCGCTTGCGGCTGGTCAATCGCGCGGGTGAACGGTTGCTGGGGCGGCCCGCCGAACAGTTGCTGGAACGCAAAGCCGACGAGTTGGGCTTGGACGATTGTCTGGCTGGTGAAGCGGCGCGCACGTTGCAACGCAGCTTTCCGGGCAGGGTTGTTTCAGGCAGGCCTGGCCGCTGGGGCATGCGCCGCAGCACGTTCCGCGAAGACGGATGGCCGCATCAATTGCTGGTCATCGCCGACATCAGCCGCGCGTTGCGGCAAGAGGAGCAATCGGCCTGGCAACGGCTGGTGCGCGTGCTGGGCCACGAATTGAACAATTCGCTCGCGCCGATCAAATCCATCGCCGACAGTTTGGAAAGCCTGCTCGCGCGCAACCCGCGCCGCGAAGTTTGGCCCGATGACATGGAAGAAGATTTGCAGCGCGGGCTTTCGATCATCACTTCGCGCGCCGAAGCCTTGACGCGCTTTATGAGCGCCTATGCGCAACTGGCCAAATTACCGCCGCCGAATTTGAAGCCGCTCGAAATCAGCCCGTGGGTGCAGCAGGTCGCCGCGCTCGAAACGCGCCTGCCTGTCGCCGTGCTGCCCGGCCCCGAAATCACCCTCCAGGCCGACCGCGATCAACTGGAACAACTGCTGATCAACCTGCTGCGCAACGCCGTGGACGCCGCGCGCGATACCGGCGGCGGCGTGCTGGTGCGCTGGAACCGCAGCGGCAACGCGCTGGAATTGATTGTTGAAGACGAAGGGCCGGGTCTGTCGAATACGGCCAATCTGTTCGTGCCGTTTTTTACGACCAAACCGCAAGGCTCCGGCATCGGCCTCGCGCTCAGCCGTCAGATTGCCGAAAATCACGGCGGGACGCTGACGCTGGAAAATCGCGCCAAAGGGCCGGGCTGTGAGGCGCGCTTGCGGTTGCCTTTCTAAACTCAAGCCAGCGAGGCGCGCCTGCGGAGTAAGCGGAAATAACGGAACACCCGAAAGCCAGCGGGCCGGTCAACGCTTCCTTTCGGACTGTTCCGTCATTTAGGTTTGTTTCATCAACGCGCTTGTTCGAACCATTTATTGCGAACGTCCACTTTCCAAGCGCGCGGGTATGCATATAATCCGCAGCCGTGACCGCGCACGACTTCACGCTCTCAAAACGATCCATTACAAATCGCCGGTGGCGCTTTGCCTGGCGGCTGGCTGGGCTGTGCTGTTTGTGGTTTGTCCTGTGGCCGCGCCGGTCGCGGGCCAGACGTTTGGCACGCAGCGCCTGTTCGGTCGCTATCAGCAATTCACCTGGACGGATCAGCACGGCTTGCCGCAAAACGGCATCAGCACCGTCACCCAAACGCCCGACGGGTATCTCGGGCTGGCGACGGCGGAGGGCATCGTGCGGTTTGACGGCGTCCGCTTCACCGCCTTTGACACGGCCAATACGCCGGAATTGAAAAGCAACAACGTTGCATCAGCATCACGAACATTCAAAACACTAACGGCACGATCACAGCCAATATCAGTGCGACTTGCAGCGCTACACCGGGCGACAACACCGTCACACTCACCGCGACCGATGGCGGCGGCCTGACGGCGACGGCGAATTTCACCGTGACCGTGACGGCAAACGCTGCGCCGACGGTTGGCACTTACGCCGATCAACTCATCTTGCATCTTGCCAACCGGCGGCGTAACCGTTACGCCCAGCGCCGCCCCGCCGACAACGGCTCGATTGCCACCATGACGGCAGCGGGTTCAATCGGCTTTCTCGGCACGTTCACGACGAACGCGGCTACGGGCGCAGTGACCGTGCTGAACGCCGCCCCCGCTGGCATGCATACGATCACCGTGACCGTCACCGACAACTGCGGCGCGACGGCGCAACGCACGTTTATGCTGGCGGTCAATACGCCGCCGACGATCAGCGCGGTGGCGACTGCACGTCAGCAAGGCAGCGCGGCAGCGAATTCAACCATCGCCAACGTCAACGATGCCGACGGCGGCGCGCTGAGCGTCACCGTGACCAGCGCGAATCCGTCAAACGGCGTAACGGTTTCAGGCGTGGCGAATAACAGCGGCGTGATTACGGCTGACATCGTGGCGGCGTGCGGCGCGACGGACGCGAGCTTCACGCTGAGCGTGACCGATAACAAAGGCGCAATGGCGACGGCAACGCTGAATGTAACGGTGACGGCCAATACGCCGCCCGTGCTGAGTTATGGCAATCAAAGCGTGACGTATGGCAATGCGCTGACGATCAATCCGGCGACGGGGCCGAGCGATAACGTCGGTGTAGTTTCTAGCGCCGTGCAAAACATCGCGCCTGCGTTGGGCGCGGGCACAATCACGGTGAATTCGTCCGGCGTCGTGTCGGTCAGCAACAACGTACCGGCGGGCAGTTACGCGGTGACGATGCGCGCGACCGATGCGTGCGGCGGCGCGAACGGCACGACCGATGCGGCGTTCACGCTGACGGTCAATCAGGCGCTGCCGTTGATTACGTGGGCGAATCCGGCTGACATCACTTACGGCACGCCGCTCAGCGCGACGCAATTGAACGCTGCGGCCAACCTGGCAGGTTCGTTCAATTACACGCCCGGTTTGACGACAGTTTTGAATGCTGGCAACAACCAAACGCTGAATGTGAGCTTCACGCCAAGCGACACGGCGAATTACCAGAACGCCACGGCGAGCGCGACGCTCAACGTGCTCAAGGCCGTGCTGACGGTCAAAGCCGATGACAAGAGCAAGGTCTATGGCGCGGCGCTGCCAACTTGCACGGCGACGATCACGGGCTTCGTCAACAACGACGCGGCCAGCGTCATCAGCGGCACGCCCGCGTTGAGCACGACGGCGACGGCGGCTTCGGGCGTCGGCAATTACCCGATCACCGTGGACGTGAGCGGACTGAGCGCCGCCAATTACAGTTTCACGGCGCAAAGCGGCACGCTCGGCATCACGCCCGCGCCGTTGACCGTCAGCGCCAATAACAAGAGCAAGGTGTATGGCGCGGACTTGCCCGTTTGCACGGCGAGTTACACGGGCTTCGTCAACAACGACACGGCGGCGACGGCGTTGACCGGCGCGCCTGAGTTGACGACGGCGGTGACGACCGCGACCGGCGTCGGCAATTACGACATCAACGCGGCGCTGGGCACGCTGGGCGCGGCCAATTACAGCTTGACGTTTGTGAAAGGCACGTTGACGGTGACGCCCGCGCCGCTGACGGTGAAGGCCGATGACAAGACCAAACTTTATGGCGCGGTCAATCCGACCTTCACGGCGACCATTACGGGCTATGTGAATAACGAAACGGCAGCGGTGTTGACGGGGACGCTAGCCTTTGCGACGACGGCGACGCAATTCAGCAATGTCGGCGGCTATCCGCTTACGCCGAGCGGCGTGACGGCGGCGAATTACGCCATCGCGTTTGTGAACGGCACGCTGACCGTGACGACGCAGGCCTTGACGGTCAAAGCCGATGACAAGAGCAAAGTTTACGGCGCGGCCAATCCCGCGTTCAGCGTGACTTACACAGGCTTTCTCGGCAGCGATGGGCCGTCTTCATTGGGCGGCACGTTGACCTGCACGACTAGCGCAACGGCCAGCAGCGCGGTGGGCGGCTATGCCGTCACGCCGGGCGGACTGACTTCGGCGAATTACGCGATCACGTTTGTGGCGGGCACACTGACCGTGACCAGCGCGCCGTTGACGGTCACGACCGACAACAAGGCGCGGGCACACGGCGCGGCCAATCCGCCGCTGACGGGCACGGTGGCGGGCGTCGTCAACAACGACAACATCACCGTCACGCGGTCAACGACGGCCATCGTAACCAGCCCGCTGGGCGCTTATCCGATCACGCCCGCTATCAGCGACCCCGGCAGCAAGCTGGGCAATTACAACCTGACCAGCAGCGGCGGCACGCTCACGGTCACTTGCCCGCCGATTACGCCCGCGCCCACGACATTGCCGAACGCGCAACAGCGCACGGCCTAAAACCAAACGTTGAGCGCGACACCGACCGGCACGGCGTATAGCTTCGCGGTCACGAGCGGCGCGTTGCCGCCGGGCCTGACGCTCGCCGGCAACGGCGCGCTCAGCGGCACGCCGACGGCGGCGGGCAGTTATAGTTTTGCGGTGACGGCGACGGGTTTCGGCACATGCACGGGCACGCAGGCTTATTCGTTGCTGGTGAACACTTGTGCGGCCATCACGGTCAATCCGGCGACGTTGCCGGGCGGGACGCAGGGCGCGGCTTATAACCAAACACTGACGGCCAGCGGCGGCACAGGGCCATACACCTTCAGCATTGTCACGGGCGCGTTGCCGACGGGGTTGACGCTGGCGGGCAATGGCACGCTCAGCGGCACGCCCACGCAAAGCGGCACTTTTGTGGTGACCATCAAAGCGGCTACATCTGGCGGTTGCAGCGGCCAGCGCGCCTATGTCATCAGCATCGCTTGCCCCACGCTCACGCTGACGCCAACGACGTTGTCGAACGCGGGCACCAGCGTTCCCTACAGCCAGCAAATCACGGCGAGCCCGGCGGGCGCCTATGCGTTCAGCCTTTTGTTGGGCAGCCTGCCGCCCGGCTTCACGCTCAACAGCGCGGGCTTGCTCAGCGGCACGACCACGCAAGCCGGCGCGTATAACTTCACCGTGAGAGTGCTGGCGGGCGCGTGTTCGGCCACGCGCGCTTACACGCTGACGGTGACGGATTGCAAAAACAGCAACATCAACATTCGCCCCAGCCCGTTGCCCAACGGCAGGGTGAACACGGCTTACAACCAAACCTTTACAGCCACACCGAGCAGCACGACCTACAGCTTCACGGTGACGGGCGGCGCGTTGCCGCCGGGCTTGACGCTGGCGGCCGCGACCGGCGTGCTCGGCGGGACGCCCACGACAGCAGGCGCGTTCAGCTTCAGAGTCAACCCGTTGGGCGCGACCGGCTGCGCCAACAGCGCGAATTACACGCTGACGATTGCGGCGGCGGCGCTGGCGGCCAACGCGGTCGCGCACGATTTCGACGGCGACGGCAAAAGCGATCTGGTCAATTGGGATTCGTCCAACGGCGCGTGGACGATCACGCACAGCGGCGACGGCGTGAACGATTATCAATGGCTGGGCCAAGCGGGCGACGTGGCGGTGGCGGCCGATTACGACGGCGATGGACGCTCGGACGTGGCCGTCTTCACGCCCGCGAGCGCCGTGTGGCAGATGCGTTTGAGCCGCAGCGGCAAGCTGGTCGTCGAGCAATTCGGCGCGGCGGGTGATGCGCCGGTCGTGCCCGTGGTTGCCGATTACGACGGCGATGGCCGCACGGATTTGGCGGTGCGTGACGCGGCGGGCGTGTGGCGCATTCGCCAAAGCGGCGACGGCGCCGAATCATCAGTCACGTTGGGCGAACGTGATGACGTAGCCGTGCCGGCGGATTACGACGGCGATGGCAAGGCGGAGACTGCGGTCTTCAACCGGCTCACGGGTGAGTGGCTTGTCAGCGTTGCTGGCAGTGACAGGCCGCTGCGCCTGCGTTTCGGCGCGCGCGGCGATCTGCCGGCGGCGGCGGATTACGACGGCGACGGCGTGTGTGATCTGGCGGTCTGGCGCGCGGCGGCGGGCGTGTTGTTGATTCATCGCAGCAGCGCTCAACAGGACGAAGTGTTGGCCGATGTTGTGCTGCGCGACGGCGGCGTGCTGGTGCTGGGCGATTACGACGGCAACGGCAAAGCCGATTACGCCATCTGGCGCGCGGCTGAGGGCCAGTGGCTGGTGCGTCATGGCGGCGCGGCGCGGCGTTAGCCCGGTTGGGCGGCAGGCTGGTTCAGCGCATTGCAAAAGTAGCTAACAGTTTGCAGGCAGAGGAATCACGGCAAAGGAATAAGAGTTCCAGTCAATTGAATGCATTCCTTTGCCGCGATTCCTCTGCCAGATATACGAACTGTTAACCGGTACGTGAAACTTGCCGAAAGTGATCCTTCAGTTCCTCTTTTGATACCTCTTGGCGCTCTTGGCGTCTTGGCGTTGAAGCAATTCTGGCTAACGTTCCAAGTCGCGCCTACACACTTTGAACGGCGTGTTCCCGCTGCCCTTGACCGTCTCAGCGCAAGCAGGTAAAACCCCTGCGCCTTACAAACAAAAAATCTTTCCCACCTAGACACAGGCAGCGACACGAAGAAAGACGGAAGGTTTCGTGCCGCTGCCTGTGTCTGGGCGGTAAACATAGAGGGAGCGCAATGAGCGAATACAACATCGGCATCGTCGGCCTGGGCTGGGTCGCCGGCGCGCACATCGAAGCTTTCAAACACGTCAACGGAGCCAAGGTCACCGCCGTCTGTTCGCGCCGCCAGTTGGATGAAAAGCAGTTGGCGCGGCAATACGGCACGCCGCTTAAGGTTTACCACGATTACGCGGCGATGCTGGCCGATCCAGACATTCACGTGATTGATATTTGCACCGAACATACGCTGCATCCCGCCCAGGCCATCGCGGCGGCGCAGGCGGGCAAGCACCTCATTATCGAAAAGCCGTTGGCGCTGGCGTATGACGATACGGTACGGATGCGCGACGCGATTAAGTCGGCAGGCGTACAAGCGGGCGTCTGTTTTGAGGTGCGCTTCAGCCAGCACGCGACGGCGATCAATGCGCTTTTGCAGGCAGGCTTGCTGGGCGAATTGCATTACGGCGAGGCCGATTATTACCACGGCATCGGCCCCTGGTACGGCCAATTCCCCTGGAACGTCAAGAAAGATCAAGGCGGCAGCAGCCTGCTCACCGCCGGATGCAACGCGCTCGACATGTTGCTGATGGCGCTGGGCAATGACG
>JANOWX010000035.1:0-12694 GCA_031418175.1 Acidobacteriota bacterium
TCGACCCCGACAAGGACTTCAAAATGGTCGCCTTCCCTTACGATCTGAAATATCGCGGCTTGGTGCCGCAGGAAGAGTTGTTAAAAGCGCGCCAGCCGATTCAATCGAAATGCTACGCCTGCACCGAGTATGGCAATCATCTGTTTGTTGACGATGTGGACAATCCTTACACGACGCCCAACAGCAAGCCCTTCGATTGGATTCGCGGGCGGCAGGTCGGCGGGCGCACGCTGATGTGGGGCCGCCATTCGTACCGCTTGAGTGATTACGAATTCAAAGCCGCCGCGCGCGACGGCTATGGCGAAGACTGGCCGCTGAGCCATCAGGAACTCGCGCCCTATTACGAACGCGTCGAACGTTTCGCCGGCATCAGCGGCGCGACCGAAGGGCTGCCGCAATTGCCCGATTCGGTTTTTCTGCCGCCGATGGCGATGACCTGCGCCGAACGCGCGTTGAAAAAAGCCGTCGAGCAAAACTGGCCGCAACGCAAAGTCATCATGGGCCGCGTGGCGATGCTGACCAAAGCGCACAACGGGCGCGCGGCCTGTCATTATTGCGGCCATTGCGAACGCGGCTGCTCGACCCATTCGATGTTCACAACGCCCGGCTCGACGCTGCCCGCCGCCATGAAAACGAAACGGCTGACGCTGCGCACCAACGCGGTTGTCAGCCATCTGATCGTGGATACGAACACGGCCAGGGCCAAGGGCGTCGCTTACGTGGATCAAGTGACGAAGAAGTCGTATGAAGCCTTTGCCAAAGTCGTTGTGCTCTGCGCCTCGACGATTGAATCCACGCGCATCCTGCTCAATTCAGCCACGCGCCAGCATCCCGTAGGCTTCGGCAATTCAGCGGGCGTGCTGGGGCGCAATCTGATGGATCACACCTATTCGATCAGCGTCACGGGCACCGTGCCCGACACGGCGCAATACGGCTATGATTTTTCGGATGGCCGCAACAACGGCATCTACATTCCGAAGTTCCGCAACGTGTTCGACAAGCACAAAGACTTCCTGCGCGGTTACGGCATTGAGGGCGAGGCCAACAAAGGCATGCTGCATCCGCACCTGAAAAGCTTTCCCGGCTTCGGCCCGCGCTTCAAACAAACGGTGCGCGAGACCAATGCGCCGGCCAGTTTCTGGCTAGGCGCCTTTGGCGAAATGCTGCCGCGCGCGGAAAACCGTGTGACGATCAACAAGAACGTCACGGACGCCTGGGGCATCCCGGTCGCGCACATTGATTGCAGCTACAGCGACAACGAACGCGCGATGGCCAAAGACCAGTTCGAGACGCTGTCAGAAATGGCGAGCGCCGCCGGGTGGAAGATCGAAGGCGGCAATGCCGAGCTTGCCAACCCCGGCCTGTGCATTCACGAAGTCGGCACCGCGCGCATGGGCAGCGATCCCAAAAAATCTGTGCTCAACCCGTTCAACCGCGTTTGGGATTCACCGAATGTGTTGGTCACCGATGGCGCGGCGTTTGTCTCGCAGGGCTGCCAGAATCCGACCTTGACGATGATGGCAATTACGGTGCGGGCGTGCGAACATCTGGTGGGCGAACTGAAGAAACGCAATCTGTAAACCTATCAACAAGGACAAGGAGGTTCGTGATGATTGCAGTGGCAACCGATTATCAAGCCGTGCTGGCCGGCCTGCCGCCGGGCGAGCGCGCGCTTTTTGAAGATGTGTCGTGGGAGGAATACGAAGAGCTAATCGGGCAGATCGTTGCTCGCCCGGGCGTGCGCATCAGCTATGACCAAGGGAGGATGGAAATCATGGTTACCTCAAGTAAGCACGAACGTTGGAAAGGGTTGTTCAACCCGCTGTTGGTGACGCTGGCCGAGGAGTTGAATCTCAACCTTGTCAGCCTGGGTTCGATGACGTTCAAGCTGCCGGCCTATGCGCGCGGGGTCGAGCCGGACGATTGCTTTTACATACACAACGCGGCGGCGGTGGCGGGCGTGGAAGAACTCGACCTGGCGGTTGATCCGGGGCCGGAACTGATTATCGAAATTGATCTCAGCAGCCGTTCGCTCAACAAATTTCCGATCTACGCCAGCCTGGGCGTCAGAGAGGTCTGGCGCGTCAGCCGCTATCGCCTGCTGCTTTACCGCGTGAATGCGCGCGGCGACGATTTCGAACCGGCAGACGCGAGCGCGCTGTTCCCCGGCGTTACGGCGGCGGCCTTGCAAGGCTTTCTGGACATGGGCCGCAAGCGCGGCATTATTCCGATGATTCGCGCGTTTCGGGAATGGGTGCGGAAACAAGCGGCAAATTGAAAGGCATGCTGTTGGCAGTCGCACCAGGAAGATTCATTTCTACAACAGCGCCACAGTTCACCTCAGCAGACCTCCTGATGCTGCCTGGCCCGGAGGGAACGCGCATTGAAAAGGTCAGGACTTACGCCGCAGTACGAACAACCGTGGCGCAAAAGCATGGAGTTCAGGCTTCATTCTGTGTGCGTGATCTCCACAACAGGCTGAAGCTGAACTCCATGCTCTTTTGCATAAGTCCTGAAGGTAATCAACTGACTGATTGAAAGGACTCACAGCATGAAATTTCGTTTCACATTCATCGCAACACTAACCATTCTCACCAGCGCCGCCTTCGCGCAAAACACCGCGCAACAACTCGGCCACGGCCCCAACGACAAACTGCTGATCGTGCACGCCGATGACGTGGGCATGTCGCACGCGGTCAATCTGGCGACGATGGAGGCGCTCAAACACGGGATGGTCACCTCGGCCAGCATCATGATTCCCTGCCCCTGGATGCCCGAAATCGCCGCCTACGCGCGCGAGCATCCCGAAGTGGATTTCGGCTTGCACCTGACGCTGACCAGCGAGTGGAAGTACTTCCGCTGGCGCCCGGTCGCGCCGCCCGAGCAGGTCAAAGGCCTGCTCGACCCCGAGGGTTATATGTGGCGGTCTGAAATGGACACGGCCAAGCACGCGACGCCGCAGGAAATCGAGACCGAGATTCGCGCCCAGATCGCCCGCGCGCTGGCCTTTGGCATCAAGCCCACGCATCTGGATACGCATATGGGCACGCTGTATACGCGGCAGGATTACTTTGATGTGTACACGCGGCTGGGCAAGGAATTCGGCATCCCGGTGATGGTGATGCGCGCGACGCCCGAAGCGCTTGCTTATGGCAAAACGTCAGGTTCGCCGATTGGTGAGGCGGCGTTGCGCAAGCTCGAAGCTGATGGGTTTGTGCTGTTGGATTACCTGGTGACGGGCGTGCCGGGCAAGACCTTTGCCGAACGCAAGAAGGCGTATCACGAGTTGTTGCGCAACCTGAAACCCGGCGTGACGATGCTGATCGTGCATCTGGGTTTGGACAACGACGAACTCAAAGGCATCACCGGTTCGTGGCAACAGCGCCACGCCGATTTCCTCACGTTCACCGACCCCGAAACGCAAAAGTTGCTGAACGAGCTGGGCATCAAGCTGACGACCTGGCGCGCGCTGGGCAAGCTGGCTTGGAAGAAGTAGCTGACTGGCAGAGGTAACCGACATGCGTTTTTCATATTGGTGGCTGGGAAAAGTGTTGGTGAAGAAGAAGTGAGTTGTATTGACAGCGTTTGCGGCGGGCTGGAAGATGTGTTCGATGACGAGACCGACGCCACATTCCCCGGCTGCTGCCAAACGGTTGATCGAGCAAATTGTCGAGCAGGGCAGCGTGTTGCTCAGCGCGCATTGCAAACGCGACAGCATGCCGTTACGTGGTGTGACCTTTGCCGATTTGCTGCACGTGTTGACGCACGGACAGATTGCGCAAGCGCCGGTCTGGGACGGCCAACATCAGAACTGGAAGTATCAGGTCGCGGGTTTCGACCTGGACGGCGATCAACTCACCGCCATCACCGTGATTATCGAGAGCGATTTTACGGTGCGTGTGCTGACGGTGTTTTAAGGAGTAACGATGAACAAATGTGAAAGCTGCGGCGCCAACCTGACCGTCAAAACCGGGCAAACCTATCACTTCACGGAAAGCGGCGTGAATAACGTTTACCTGGAAAACCTGCAGGTCGAAGTTTGCCGCAAATGCAAAACGGTCGCGCCCTATTTGCCGCAGGCGCGCCAATTGATGGAAACGATTGGCCGTGCGCTGGCCGCGCAACCCGGGCCGCTGACGGGAGCTGCCGTGCGTTTCTTGCGCAAACAAGCGGGGCACAACGCCGCGTCTTGGGCGCGGCTGGTGCGCGCGGACGCGGTTACGCAAACGCGTTGGGAAGCCGCTGAGTTAATGCTGGAACCGCGCACGGAACTGCTGCACCGGCTGGTCTATGGCTATCTGCTGGCCGAGCGCACGGAAGATAAACTGCCAAGTCAGTTGCTTGAACAATTGGCTGACAGCCGGGTTGAACGAGCGGCAGTGCTCATCGTCATCAATGCTGAGAAGCCCGGCGAGTACGCCTATCGGCCTGCCGAAGCGGACAAGCGTTTGCGCCGCGCGGCTTGAACCATTGCGTCACACCGCATCTTCACGCTGCATCCTCATACCGCATTTGGCAATTCCCCGCCCGCGCCGTTCTTGCGATTGCGCAAGGTCTTGACGATGAGGAACACGATTATCACCCCCGCCAGCGCCAGCCCGATCTTTGGATAATGCTGCTTGAACAAATCCGCCGCGTGTTCACCGTAACGCACCGCCAGCCAGCCTTCCAACCCGTAACGCACACAGCGTCCGCTGAATAGCGCCAGCAGGAAGCGCCAGACATTCACGCGAAAGACGCCGGCGGAAAGCAAAAAAATCTTGAGCGGAAAGGGCGGCGGCAAGAGCGCGCCGACCAGCATCGCCCAGGTGTCGTAACGATCCAGCAACTGACTGACGCGCGCGCGCCGTGTGGGGCTGAATTTGCGCAGGGCCGCCGCGCCGGTTTTGTAGCCAATCCAATAAGGCACCAGACAACCGAGCGTCGAACCCACCACGGCCGCCAACACATAGAGCGGCATCATGGCGTGATTCAAATGTGACAACGTCATCACGACGGCATCCGGCCCGCCCGCCAGCGGCAGAAAGGCCGCGTCCAGCAGCGCGATCGCAAAGACGCCGAACGCGCCGAACGCAACCAGCGTGGCCTGGAGCGCTTTGAGCCAGGCGATGAGTTTGGCAACCAATGATTTCAAGAACGAAGTCCCCAACTGCGCGGCAAGCTGCCAGCTTGCCTTGGTCAGATGAAAGTATGTAATTCAGCCGGCAGGTTTGCCCCCGCGGCGAAGGCAAGCTGGCAACTCGCCTGACAGTTCAATCTGAAAATGAAGCCTCGGCACGCGGCGCCCGGTTTCGCAAGATCACCACCAACCAACGGATCAGGAAAAATAGAATAATCAGGCCCAGCACCGCGCCGACGATGATCTCGAAATGCGCTTCCAGCCAATGCAAGGCTTGCAACACTTCTTCGCGGTAAATCCACGCGGCGATGCCCCAGAAGTAATAGCGCACCAGCCGCGCAATCAACACCACGGCGGCGAAGCGCCCCGGCGGATAGCCCAGCGCCCCGGCGGTCGCCACAAAAATCTTGAAGGGCAACGGCGGCGGCAACAGCGCCGG
This sequence comes from Acidobacteriota bacterium, assembly GCA_031418175.1. Taxonomy (GTDB): domain Bacteria; phylum Acidobacteriota; class Blastocatellia; order RBC074; family RBC074; genus JACPYM01. The sequence continues at coordinate 5,559 of JANOWX010000035.1, forward strand.
AATCGCCAGCGACAAAAAACCCCAGCGACGGTAAATCAATTCGACCCGTATGATCGCTGCGGGGTGGAAGCGTTTGGTGATTGAAGCGCGCCCGCGCCGCGCCAGCCAATACAGCAGCAGACAGCCCAACACCGACCCAAGGGCCGGAAAGAGCGGAAAGAACCAGACTTCAGCGGGATTGTGCGCGATGCGCGTGATGGTGATGATGTCGTTGACTTCGGGCAGTGAGAGGAGGGAGGAATCGGCCGCGCCCACCAAAATCATCATCGGGGCGGCCCAATAGACCGGCATGGCAATCACCTGATCGGAAACGCCGAAGACGATGCCCTTCAACCATTCGATACTGCCACCCAGCCAGCCCCAGATTTCCATTACGACGTCCACTCAGTTAATGCCTTCGCTGCTTACAGCCTTTTGATAAAACTCTTGCCCGGAAGCTCGCGGATTCTATCTTTCATCTCCAGGCTAAGCAACGCGTTCATCAGCTCGGCTGATGTCAGGCCGCTGGAGAGCAGCAATTGATCAATGTGCGCGGGCACATCGGGGGAAAGCATTTCCCAAAGCTGGCGCTCGCTTGCGCTGAATTCGACGGCGGGGAAAAGCTGTTGCACATTGTCAGGCCTGTCTTGGGCAGGCCGCGCGACGCCGAGGATTTTCTCTTTGACCGCCAGCGGCAACTCTTCGACCACGTCGCGCCACTGCTGCACGAGTTTCGCGCCGTCCTTGATCAGGTAATTCGGGCCGAACGAAGTTTGCGAAGTGATGTTGCCAGGCACGGCGAAAACTTCGCGGCCCTGTTCATAAGCCAGCCGTGCGGTGATCAGCGAACCGCTATGTTCGGCGGCTTCGACCACGAGCACGCCGAAACAGAGGCCGCTGAGGATGCGGTTGCGATAAGGGAAATTTTGCGGCAGCGGCGGCGTACCCAAGGGGAATTCCGACAGCACGGCCCCGTTCGCCATGATTTCCGCCGCCAGCCCCTTGTGCTCTTTCGGGTAGGTTATTTCCAAGCCGGTGCCGACGATGGCGATGGTCTGGCTGCCGGCTTCGGCGGTTTCGAGCGCGCCCCGATGCGCGGCGGCGTCAATCCCGCGCGCCATGCCCGACACGATGGTCAAGCCATTCGCGGCCAAATCGCGCGCCAGCATCTGCGCCGTATTCACGCCATAAGTCGAACAGCGCCGCGAACCGACGATGGCCAAACACGGTTGGGCGCAGGCCTTCGGCAAATCGCCGCGCACGTAAAGGGCAATCGGCGGATCGTGAATTTCGCGCAGCAGCGCCGGGTAATCGTCGTCGTCGCGCGTGATGACGCGGGCGTGCAAGGCTTCCAGGCGTTCAATCTCGGCGTTGGCTTTTTCCAGGATCGAAGAATCGTGCAGTTCCTGAATCGTGTTGGGTTTGAGGCCGAGCTTTTCCAGCCATAGGCGCGAGGCGGCAAATATCTGCGCCGGGGCGCCAAATTCTTCCAACAGTTGATTGGCGGTGCGCGGCCCGATGCCACGAATCATGTTGAGGGCAATCCAATCAGCCAAATCAGCGCGCATGTAAATGAATCCTCCGAGGTTGATTGCGTTGCTGAAACGCGGGCGGATTATACGCGGCACGGGCCAAAAAGCCTATGCGAGCATAACGCTGTTCCGCACATTATTTCTAAAGCTTCAGTCGGTGCATCCGGTGCATCGCAATGTTATTTGGGAATTGATAATCAAGGCAAGAATGGCTGCTGAGGCGACAGCAGTGAAGGAATTGCTTGCTCACTGGGTACAAGCAATCCCTTCACAGCCTGAAAGAGCAAGTCGAGAAATTAATCGCAGCGGGGGTTCTTACCGGCATCGGACCGCGACGACCATTTCATCGGCACCAACAGATCTTGCTGGCACTGATAGAGAATACGGAATGGCGTGTTTCTTCCAGCCTCAAGCACAACTTTTTTCCAAGAAAATTTTCGCCCGCCTTCGCAGCGCGCGGCTTTCCCGCTAAACTCTGCCATACTCCAACCTTCCCTCCCACAAGGAAGTTTATGACCGAGAGCAAACCAGACTCGCAGCAGGAAACCACTGCGCAATTGGCGCAACGCATCTTTGCGGAGCAATGCGCCGCGATCCTGACGCAGGAACCCGGCGTCCGCTTAGGCGAAGTCGAAGCCATCCACGACATGCGCGTGGCCACACGGCGTTTGCGCGTTACGCTCATTAATTTCTCGGCTTGTTGGACAAAGGCGGAACGGCAGCAACTCAAATTCTGGTTGCAGCGCCTCGCCGGCGCGCTCGGCGAAGTGCGCGATTTGGATGTGCTGATGGATGCGCTCAAACCAAGGCAAATGCAGTTGTCCGCCGCCGAGCGCCCGTTGCTGGTCAATTTGGTTGAACGCTTGCGCAACCAACGCAAACGCCGGTTCCAGGCCTTGTTGCTCTTTCTGGCCAGCGCAACCTATTTGAGCTTCAAGCGCGAAGCTCCGCGTTTAATGGCCCGACCCGCAGCGCAATCAGTTTCCCCACAAACCAATGGCAAAAGCGTTCAAAGTTAAAAAAGTTCAGCCGGAAACACCCGCCGCCAAAACCGCCGCGCGCATCTTGCTGACGCGGCTGGCTGAGTTCTATTCGCATTGGCCCAATGCCGATGACGAACCGGCAGCGGCGGAAATCCATAACCTGCGCATCTCGGGCAAACGGCTGCGCTATAGCGCCGAAACCGCGCGCGCGTTTTACCCCGACCGGCTGGCCCTGTTGATCGAGTTGCTCAAACGCGGGCAAGACGTGCTGGGTGAATATCAGGATTGCGTCACACACCGGGCCATGTTGTCGAAAGATTTGGCGCGCCAACGGCGGCTGGCGCCCAAAGGCAAACAGATCGCGCTGCTCGAAAAGTTGCTGGCGGGGTTGGATGAACGACAAGCCTTACTTTACGCGCAGTTCCGCGAAATCTGGCGCGGGATGGTGACGAAAGAGTTTCGAGATTATTTGAAGGCGGCAGTGGCGCTGCCTAAAAAGGGTTCAGCCGCAGATCAACGCGGATAAGCGCAGATGGCCGGTATGCTGATCAGCGTTTCTCGGCGTTCATCTGCGGCCAGCTTGCTGCCAACAAAAAATCCCGCTCAGCAACAGCAACAGCACCCCCACCGCCGCATAACGCAATCCATTGCGAAAGGCGGGCGCTTGATAAACGAATTCAACCCGCTGCGCGCCCGCCGGCACCGCCAGGCCGCGCAAGTTGTAATCCACGCGCTGCACCGGCGTTTTCTGCCCGTCCACATAGGCGTACCAGCCGCGGTCATACATCTCGCTTAAAACCAGCAAGCCCGCCTGCTCGTTCCGCGTCGTCAACATAATGCGTTGGGGTTGGTAGCTCGTCACCTCCACGCGGGCATTGGCTGAAGCAGTCACGGGCGGCAAACGCACTTCCCCGCCCCCCCCATCAGCCAAGTCAAACAGCGCCGTGTGTGCTGGATCGAATGGCGCGCCATCCGGCAACCGGCTGCTGCGAATCGCGGCCAGCACTTGTGCTTGTGGCAAGGCGCGCGCTTCGCTCACAAACCACGCGCGCGGCAATTGGCGCAGGTTTTGGTAAAGCGCGACTTGCTCGAATTGCCCCAACTTGCGCCAGCGTTCGGGCGGCAAGGAATACGGCGCGACCGGCGTCGAACGGCCCGTCGCCGCCTCGTGCAGCGCCACATTCAACAACACGATCGAGGCGTCTGCACAAACTTGCGTCCATTCAATGCGTTCGATCTCGGCGCGCTCGAATGTCAGCCGCGTGAAGTATTGATGCGACTCGAACTCGCCCGCCACTGCGCTGGCAATAATACGCGCGCGCTGGTGCCGAATGCTGGCGCGCACATCCGCGCGGTCATACGCCCATTCAGATGAATCGCGCCCAGCCTGCAACTCGCGTTCGATCACGCGGCCGTCACGCGCGTACAGTTTCAGTTTCACGACCGGCGTGCCAGCGGGCAGACCCGTCGAATTGGTCAGCGTCGAAACCACCGCCAATTCGGTCGCCGCCGCGCCGCTCGCCTCCGTCGTCAGCGTCATCCCCGGTTTGAAATCCAAATTCCATGGCGATTGCGCGAAATGTATGCCGTCGAAGTTCGTCCCAGTTTCCTTCCCTTTTGCGCCGCCCTGCCCGACCAGCAGGTATTTCACGTTGAGCAGATCGAAGCCGCGATCGGCCCGCGTGAAGCTGCCGCTTTCCTGCAAGAAACCGGCGATGGCGGAATTAGCCGTGCCCGTCATTTCACCGATGCGAATCGGGCGCAAGATGTCGTAGCCCGCCACGCTTTGCAGCCCGCGCGCCATTGAAGTGTTCGGATAATTTATGCGATCAAAGTTGTCATCCGCCGGCCAATTCGCCGTGTAGTCGTAGGGCAACAACATCAGATGCGCAATGCGAAAGTTGTTCAGATTCGGCTCGCGCGCCTTGATCGCTTGCACGGCAAGCGGATCAGCCAGCCGCTGCGCAACCTCAAACTTGCCTGTCTTCCAGTGAAAGAAATGGCCGTAGGCGGCAACATCCAATAGCAACACAGCCAACAGAATTGCGGATTTGAAATTGGAGATTAGAGATGGACGGGCCGCATAAAACCAAACCGCAAGCGCACTGAGCGTGAAAAAGGTCAGCGGGACGAGCGCCGCTGGATTGGCAAGCGAATTGGCATTTGCTGGCAACGGCAGTGAGGCCAGTTTTGCTGAGAAGAAGCGAAACAACACCGCAACAAATAGCACGATGACGCCCAACGCAATGATGCCGAAACGCGCGGCCTGTCGGCGCGCCACGTTTTCCAATTCCGCCAACTTCGTCGCGCCCAGCGCCGCCAGCATTGCCAGCGCAAACGTCAACTCATACTGATGCCGGTACAACCCGCGAAAGGTTTTGTAGCCCGGCACGCGATACAACAATTCATTCAACCCGAACGGCAAATAGCCGCCGAACGAAAGCACGACGGCCACGACCGCCACCGTCACCCACAACCACACGCGCCCCTCGCGCCGCCCTTTGCCGATGGCCACGCACGCCAGCAACCACGTCAGCAATCCGACGTAGCCGCACATAATCCCCGCGATGTCGCGGCCCCAATACGCGGTGTGATACGGCCCGAAAAACGCGCCGCCGAAAAAGTACGGAAAGATCAGCGCGGGCAATTGCCAGGGCGGATAGGAATACCCGGCAAAAAACAGCGCGCCCGGATCGTTGCGTTCGCTCTGCGCCAGCAGTTCGAGCGACGGTTGCAACTGCATTTGCGCAAACAGTACACCGACCGTGACCAACCCGGCACACGCAGCGAGAAAGTATCCGCGTTGCCGCCAGCCAGCGAATTGCCCCAGCGCAAACGCGCAATACAACGCGCACACCAGCGCCGTGAAAATCAGCATCTGCGGTTCGCCCGCAAAAAATTGCAACGCGATGAACAGCGCGCCCAACGCAATCCAACACCAAGCACGCCGCAACGAAACCAACTGCACAGCTTCGACACAACCCGCCAGCGCCAGCAACACCCACGGCAACCACGCCGCCGCCGCGATGCGCGAAGTCTGGCTGATGTGATTCACCATGAATCCGCCAAAGCTGAACGCCGTGCCCGCCAACAGCGCGCCCAAGCGATTGCTGCCGCTCTTGCGCGCGAACAGATACGTGCCAATTAATGCGAGGTGAAAGGTCGTAATGACCACCAGATTCGCCGACAGCCGTGGCGCAAACACCGCGAACAACCAGTTCGGCGGATACAATGCACCCGGATAAACACTCGCCAGCAGCGGCATCCCGGCAAAGATGTACGGGTTCCACAGCGCCACTGCGCCGCGCCGCAACTCTTCGCCGATGAAGATGCGCACGCCCAGGTTTTGCAACCAGCCGTCGCCCGGCAGCAACGTGACGTCGCCCAGCACCGCCGGATAAAAGTAAAGAAAGGGCAGCAGGCCGAGTAGTAGTGTTGTGATTGATCTGGATGAAAGACGCATGACCCTGGGTACGCACCGCTTCCAGCGTGCGGTCTCGGCAGCGAACGGAATCGAATCGGCAGGAAAGCCCTCCGGCATTGTGCCGTCTGACAGCGAAGCCGCACGCTGGAAGCGGTGCGTACCCAGGGTATAGCACTTGCCGCAAAAATTCAGCAAGCCCTATACTGCCCGCCACGATGCAACCACCTAATTCCGGCTCCGGCGCGGGACGCTACGCCGATCCATCCCGCTCGCTGCAACTCGACTTCATTCGCGGCTTCGCCATCCTGATGGTGTTGGGCCGCCATCCGACATGGTTCCCTCAATTCGCCGGCCATCTGGAAGGCTTTGCCACCGTCTGGGGCTTGTTCGGGCTGACGGCGATTGATTTGTTTTTCGTGCTCAGCGGCTTTTTGATCGGCGGGCTGCTTTTCAAAGAATGGAAGCAAAGCGGGCGCATAGACACCGTGCGCTTCCTGATCCGGCGCGGCTTAAAAATCTGGCCGGCCTATTTCGTTTATGTAGTCTTTGTGCTGCTGGCCTACATTTGGGAAGGCACGCATGGCACGCCGCGCCAGGTCTTCGCGCTGATGCTGCCGAATTTTGTGCACCTGCAAAGTTACGTGCTCACGCCCGCCGTACACACCTGGAGCCTGGCCGTCGAAGAGCATTTCTATCTAGCGCTGCCCTTCATCGTCGCGCTCGCCTCGAATCCGCAGCCCGATTGGCGCAAGGCGTTGCGCGTATTCGTGCTGCTGATCGCGGCGTATGCGGCGCTGCTGACGCTGACGTATTTCCTGCTGCATTGGCTGACGCTGGGCGCGGCGCCGTTGGAGATGCAAGAGTATCTGCGTTCGTATCTGAACCCGCGCTTCCTGCTCTTCCTCGGCGTGCAACTAACCATCATCACGGCCTTCCTCACCTTTGCGCCGTGCTTGCGGCCCGCGCAAGGCAAGCACTTTCCGGCCATCCCGCTGATCGCCTTTGGCATGCTGACGCTGGGGCTGGCGCTACGCATCGTGTCGCAGCAGATGAAAGAACAACTCGGCTTGAACTGGACGTTCCTGTTTTTCTCGACGCACCTGCGCACCGACAACATCTTCTTCGGCGTGCTGCTCGGCTACCTAAATCATCTGCACCCGGAGGTGCTGAAAGCCATCTTGCAACACCGGCGCTGGTTGCTGTGGGGCGGCGCGTTTT
>JANOWX010000036.1:0-6107 GCA_031418175.1 Acidobacteriota bacterium
TCGCCGCCCGAGGCTCCGTGGGTAGCATTGCTGCTACGACGCACGCTCGTTTGGCTACCTGTCTAACGGGCAATTTCCAGGGTCGGGACGTTTCACCCGACCAGATCGAACCGAGTTACTGGCGCACCAAAGGGACAAAGGTTCAAAGGTTCAAGGACTGAGAACAATAGCAAACCATCACTACCAAATAAGACTTTGTTCCTTTGTTCCTTTGTCCCTTTACGATGAAAAAGGCTTCCTGCTTTATAACTTTCCAAGTCGTGTGGCTGGGCTGTTTCTGTTTGCCCCTCAGAGCGCCCGCGCCAGATTGAAATTTTTCTGAGCCGAACCCGCCCACCCCTTCCGGCCAACCCACTGCCACGTGCTATACTCCGCGCCGCTAAGCCAACAAGGAATCAGCAGTCGAGCGTATGCAAGCAAGCCTGCCGTTGAACTTGTGGCCGACGTACTCAGATGCGGTAATTGAACGCATTGAATTCAACGAGCCTTCAGTGCGAAAACGCCTTCTCCGGTTGCCGGCTTCCCGCCTACTTTCAAAGCCGCAACAGTCGAAGCGCGTAGCGGGCCGCGAACGTAGGCTGAAAGATCAACCTGACTCGAATTACACCTGGAGTAAGGACAACTATGGCTATCGTAAACAACGACAAAGCAAAAGCGATCGAAGCGGCCCTGGCGCAAATCGAGAAGAACTTCGGCAAAGGCGCGATCATGAAACTGGGCGACCACGGCACCGAAGACATCCCCGTCATCTCCACCAGCAGCATCGGCATTGACGCCGCCATCGGCGTCGGCGGTTTCCCGCGCAGCCGCGTCGTCGAAGTCTTCGGCCCGGAAAGCTCGGGCAAAACGACGCTCGCCCTGCACGTCGTCGCCGAGGCGCAAAAGGCCGGCGGCATTGCGGCTTATATTGACGCCGAACACGCGCTCGATGCGGTCTACGCGCAGAAGCTGGGCGTGAACATCAACGACCTCTTCGTCTCGCAGCCCGATTCGGGCGAGCAGGCGCTGGAGATCACCGAATCGCTGATCCGCTCGAACGCGATTGACGTGCTGGTGATTGATTCGGTCGCCGCCCTGACCCCGCGCGCCGAATTGGAAGGCGATATGGGCGACAGCCTGCCGGGCTTGCAGGCGCGCCTGATGTCGCAGGCGCTGCGCAAACTGACGGCGGTCATCGGCCGTTCCAACACCTGCCTGATCTTCATCAACCAGATTCGTGAAAAGATCGGTGTGATGTTCGGCTCGCCCGAAACGACAACGGGCGGACGCGCACTGAAGTTTTATTCGTCAGTGCGCGTGGACATCCGCCGCATCGCCGCGATCAAGGACGGCGACGCCGTCGTCGGCAATCGCACCAAGGTCAAGATCGTCAAGAACAAAGTCGCGCCGCCGTTCAGAGAAGCCGAGTTCGACATCATGTATGGCGAAGGCATCTCGAAATGGGGCGAGATCATTGATCTGGGTGTTGACCGCAAGGTGGTCGAGAAATCGGGCGCGTGGTTTTCGTATCGCGGCGAACGGCTGGGCCAAGGCCGCGAGAACTCCAAGAACACGCTGCGCGACAATCCCGAATTAGCCGGGCGCGTTGAAACGGAATTGCGCGCGGCGCTCGGCTTGGTCGCCAAACCACAACCGGCGGCAGCGACAAGTGCGGCAGCGGCGGGCGCGGAACCGGCTCCTCCGGCGACACGGCGCGGGCGTGCGGTGAAGGAAGGGGAAGAGTAGTTTGCGAATGAGGGCGGACAGGCTTGGCCTGTTCGCCCTCATCTGGAGTAATGCAATGGGCACTCACAAGAAAGGCCAAAGTTGTGAAGCCGTGCGGCTCGGCTTGCCGTTGTTGACGAAGATGTATGGCGATGTCGAGGTCGAGTATTACCCGCTCGGCAAATACATCGTGATTCAACCGGGCGTGTGCGGCGGACGGCCAACGGTGTTAAATACCCGCATCGGCGGTCGCGACATACTCGGCGCTTTGGAGCGGGGCGATAAACCCAAACAGATCGCGGAAGACTTTCGGATTCCCATGGCGGCGATTCGGGAAGCGGTCGCGCTGGCCGCGCAATACGATTACGAACAGAGCTATGCATGATCGTGTTGGATGAGCAACTCGGCTGGGGACGCGTGCAAGCGGCGATCAAGCGTTGGTATCCAGGCTCAGTCATCACCGTGCACGACTTCGAGCCACACAAGCGTGTGCCCGATCAAGCACTGCCGCGCTATTTGTTGCGACTGCGCCAGCCGACACTGGTCACGATCAATTACAACGATTTCCAGCCACGGATATTCGTGCACCCCAAGTATTGTGTAATTCGTCTGAGACTAACGCAGGAAGAAGCTCTCTTTGTCCCGCCCATCCTACGCTCCATCCTGCTTGAACCGCAGTTCAACACCAAAGCCAAACGCATGGGCAAAGTGATCTCCTGGACGAAAGAAGGCGGGATTGATTTTGTGGAAGTTTGAAGTTGGCCGTCACCACCAAACAATAGCGCCGGTCGCAACATTTTCGGTATGCTGGAGGGCAGCGTGAAAATGTTTCGACCGGCACTGGCGGGTTAACAACTTGAAGAAATGAGAGCCATCGAAGCGGGAGAAGCAGTGTACGATGAACTCTCGACGGCGGGCATTATACACTGCAATCCTATTCGGGCAAGCCCTCACTGGGCTTTTGATACGATAATTTTCTGGCAGCAAAGCTTAACTATGGCGAAACGATTAACTGAAATGACGAACTGTGCCGGTTGAGCGTCAAAGCTCTCGCCGAGCACACTCGCTCAGGTTCTGAGCGGGCTACAACCACAACCGCATAACCCAAACCTGCTGGTTGGCTTCGACAACGCCGACGATGCCGGTGTGTATAAACTGCGTGACGATCTGGCCATCGTGCAGACGCTAGACTTTTTTACACCCATCGTGGATGACCCGTTTGATTACGGGCGCATCGCCGCGCTCAATTCGATCAACGACGTGTGGGCGATGGGCGGCACGCCGCTCACGGCGATGGCGATCACCTGCTTTCCCAAAAAAGGCGTGCCGGTTGAAATCCTGGGCGAGATCATGCGCGGCGGGCTTTCGATCCTGATAGAAAACGGCGTCACGCTGATCGGCGGGCACTCGGTGCAAAGCGAAGAGATCATGTTCGGCTATTCGGTCACCGGCATCATCCATCCCGATCAAGTCGCCACGAACGACGGCGCGCGGGCCGGCGATGTGTTGTTGCTGACCAAGGCCGTCGGCACGGGCATTATTTCTACAGGGATCAAGTTCAAAAAGGCGACGCCGGAAATCGCGCGCCATTCTATCGCCACGATGCTGACCGCCGGACGTAAAGCTGGCGAGGCAATGCGCGAATTCGGCGTGCGCGGCGCGACCGACATCACCGGTTTTGGCTTGTTGGGACACGCGTGGGAAGTGGCTAAGGCCAGTAAGGTGACGTTTGAAATCAATGCCGGGCAAGTCCCCGTCTTGCCCGGCGCGTTGGAACTGGCTGGACGCAAGATGCTGACGCAGGGCGACAAGACCAACCGCGAATACGTCGGCGCGGGCGTGCAACTGAGCAACACGCTCAGCAAAGAAATGGCGAGCGTGCTGTTCGATCCGCAAACCGCCGGTGGGATGCTGATCGCCGTGGCCGCTGACAAAACCGACGCGTTGCTGGCGCGGTTGCGCGAAAATTATGCGGATGCGGCCAGCATTGGGCGGGTGACGGAATTCGACCGGGCCAATGTCGTGGTGAGTTGATGGTCACGTTGCCATCATCAGCGCTGAGTTTGAAGCCGGGCTTCAAACTACAATGAGGCTGCAATAAGGCAGCAATGAGGCTGCAATGAGGTCAAACGATGAATGAGGCAATCACGCACGAAGTCATGGTCACACTGCGCGACGCCGAGCGCGCCTTGCATGACACTATGCCCACGCAACTGGCCGATGTCGTGCTGGCCGCGCTCAGCGCCGAACCCGAAACGCTGGCCGAACTCGAAACGGCCATCACCCGTTACGATCAGCCGGTCGGGCGCGAAGGCTTCCTGCAACACATGCAAGCGGGCCTCAACGAAAGCCTGTGGGACGCGGGGTTGCTGCTGATTGATTTGCCCGCGCGTCTGCTGGTCGCCGTGACCGAGCCTGAATTGTACGCACCCCAGCCGCACGGTTTCGCGCTCTATTGCCCCGACCCAACGCCCAATTGGCCACCCAACGGAGAGGATGTCAGCGAAGAAGAAATCGTCTGGCTGCCCTACCAACTCTCGCCCGCCTGGCAATTCAGCCACACACTCACAGACTGGCGCGCGCTGGCCGATGAACGCCGCCGCGCCCGCCTCGCCGCGCCGCCCTTTGACGCGCGCCCCGTGCTCTTCGGGCAACTCGCCGCGTTTATCGCCCGCGCATGCCTGGCCGCGCGTGCCGCTGGCGAAAGCGATCCGGTCATTCCGATTCACGAACGCTGGTTGCTGACGCCGCGCGCCGACTTGCGCGAGCAAACGCCGCGCGCCGTCTTGCTGGCCGAGCGCGAGTTTATTGAAAACGACATCGAATCGCGCGCGCGCCAATGGGCCTTCACCGACGCCTGTCCGCCCGGCCTCAATCCCAACGCCGCGGTCTATCGTTGCGCCGGTTTTGGCACGCACGCCCACGTGGTTTATTACGACCTCGTGCGTTATCTCATCAGGGAATGCTGGCAGCGCGTAAGCGTTGAACCGGACATCCAACTCGCCGCTGAGACCGCCCGGCTCGAAGGCTTGCAAGCCGACTGGCTGGCCGAAGGCGGCGATTTCTCGCACAGCCCCGCCTGGATTCTGGAACAGGAACGCCGCCGCCTGCCCGTCACGATGACCAGCGAAGAGTCCATCATTGACCACGATTGCCCGCTCTGCGTGATGGCCGCCAACCCCGACTTCGGCCCCTGTTTCTGGCATCTGGACGGTTCGAGCATGGATTTGGATGACAACTGGGTCTTCTCCTTTCACCCAACCCAAGCCGAATGGGCAGCCGAGCGCCGCGAATGGGAGGAGCATAGCCGCAAATTCAATGAGGAATGGAAACAGCGCGAAGCCGAGCGCGCCTGGGCGGAGGGCGCGCCGATTCACGATGACAGGCAGGTTGGCGGCAATACTGAAGCGGAAGACAGCATTCCGTTTTGAGCAAGGTGCGGTTCAGGAGGCTTCGCCACGCTGGCGGGCTGGTGGTTTCGCCGCGTGCCTGACAGCGCCAATCATACACGCGAGAGAAAGTTTTCCAGCACAAACACTTTGCGCAGCCGAAACGGCAACGGGCTTTCGACCAGCGCAATCGCCTTCAGGCTTTCCATCCCAGACACAAACCACGGTTCGCGCACGGCGGGCACCGCCTGAATCCACAACGGCACAGCCAGCTTCAATTCGTGGCACAACTGTTCCGCCGTCGCCGCCAACAACGCATCCACGCGCTCATCATTCAACGCAAACGGCTCGGCCAACATTTGCGGGTTGCGGTAGTAGCGAAAGTCATCCACGAAATCCATCAGATGAATGGCCCAGTGTTGCGGGTCGTCAGTGATATGTTGTTTGACTTGTTTCAGCGTCAGCATGTTTCGTTTCCGTTCGGCTCGAATAACTCTTCGACAAAAAATTGCGTGGCCGGTTTGATCTGTTGGCGCGGGTAATACTTTTCCAGAATCGCCAAGACTTCATCCGCCGTTTGCAGCTTCAGCAGTCCGATCAAAAACACGATGTCGTCTTTATCCGCAGTGTCTACGCGCGCGGCCAGCGTTTTCATCGCCAGCAAATAATCCGGCTCCGGCACGTAGACTTTCAACGCGGGAAAGTCGAACAGGACGCGTTGCGGATGCGCGACGACAAAACCTTTCACGGCGTCATTCAGCCAGTCTTCGCGCAACCCATGCGCTTGCGCCACGCGCTCTGCCGCCGCGCGCATCTGACTCGCAGGCTGAAAGACCGCGTCCACGTCTTTGGTGCTCGGACGCGCCTGATAGACCAGACACATCACCGCCCCGCCGTACAAACAAATCTCGTATCGTCTCAATAATTCGGGGCGCAAGCGACGTGTCAGTAGCCCGACCGTAAGGAAGGGCTTGATTGCGGATGCCAGCCCTTCCTTACGGTCGGGCTACTGAC
>JANOWX010000037.1:0-5750 GCA_031418175.1 Acidobacteriota bacterium
GCGAAGATCAATGTTTTCGGAATCTCGAACCCGCCTTTGTCGTCGTAGCGATCCGGGAACATCACGGGCAAATGCTCCTTGAAAGTGCGCACGATCATCCGAATTTGATTGGGATTGACGACGGATTCATCCAACTGCCGCGCGGTGTAAGTGGTGTCTTCGTCGAGTTGCAGCCAGCGTTTTTTGCGCGAGAGTTTGGCGCGGCGGTCTACAAATTCGCCCATCTTCAACCGCGCACCCTGCTGCGTGATTTCGGTTTCGATTTGATAAACGTTAAAGCCTACGTTGACGCCGTCGGTCACGGCTTGCTGGTGGGTGTATTCGCTGACGACGTTCTGATTGAAATAGCCGAAAGTGCGATTGTCAGGCGTCGCGGTCAGCCCGATCTGAAAGGCGTCGAAGTATTCCAGCACCTGCTTCCACAGGTTGTAGATGCTGCGATGGCATTCATCAATGACTACGAAATCGAAGAACTCAATCGGCAGCCGTTCGCTGTAACCAACGTCTTGCGGAACGTGCGGCTGCCAGCGCTCATTCGGGTTTTCCAGTTCGGCGCTTTCGTCCAGTTCCGTGCCTTTCAAAATCGAATAGAGTCGCTGAATCGTGCTGATATAAACGTGATTGTCCGGCGGGATGTAACCCGATTTCAACCGATGTACGCCGTAAAGCTCAGTGAATTTGCGGTTGTCGTCATTCGGCAGAAAGCTCAGGAATTCCTGCTCGGCCTGTTCGCCCAGGTTTTTGGTGTCTACGAGAAACAGGATGCGCCGCGCGTTGGTGTATTTCAGCAGCCGATAGATAAATGTGATCGCCGTGAAGGTTTTGCCCGCGCCTGTCGCCATTTGAATCAACGCGCGCGGTTGCGTTTGTCGAAAAGACTTTTCCAGCTTCGTGATGGCGTTGATCTGGCAATCGCGCATCCGGTCAAGCGGCAGTTCCGGCATTTTCAGAAAGCTGTTGCGCAAGGTTTCCGGTTGTTTCAACCAAGCCTGAAACGTTTCAGGGCGATGGAATGAGAAGACGGGACGCGAACGCGGCTTGCTGTCGCGGTAATCGGTGAAGCGCGTGATTTCGCCCGTGCTTTCATAAACGAAAGGCAGTGGTGAGTTGTCGAGGTATTTCAACTTGGCTTGCGCGTATTCGGTGGACTGGTCTTCGACCTGTGTGAGTTGAAAGCCTTTGTTGGTTTCTTTGGCTTCGATCACGCCGACCGGCTTTTTGTCCACGAAAAGCAGGTAATCCGCCAGCCCGGCATCGGTTTGATATTCGCGCACGGCGACGCCAAGCGCCGCGCCGAGGTTGATCTGCTTTTTGCTTTGTACGATCCACCCGCAAGCCTTGAGTTGCTTGTCTATGTTATCGCGGGCGATTTGCTCCGGGTTTTGATTAATCGTGTTTGTTGGCATGGTGCAAAAGATAAAGGGGCACAACGGCAATCTCATCAACTGCGCTTTAATCTTACCATCCATAACCGCCAGCCGTGAAAATTTGCTGTAAAAGAGCAGTGGATATTCGCAGACTGGCTACTGCGTTCGCCGCAAGAAAAAGCTGCGTGCAATTTATCCTGGGATCAATTGTGCCTTGACTCTGGTAGGGCTTGGCAAAGTGCGCGGCGCGTGTTCAATCCGAACGCTCGCCGCCTTTGATTTTAGGCCCGCCAATTTTAATGATTTGCTGCTTTGCGCGCTTCGGGCTTTCTGCTACCTTGCGTTCATCCACTTCCGAACATGTGCCCCTTCACTCGTAGTCCAGAAAGGATGTAGCAACTCATGTTCGACTCACGCTTGTTTTCCTTTTTTCAAGCAAGCCCCACTGGTTCATCTTCACTTTCTTCATTCACCAAACGAATTTTCGCTTTTGCGCTGTGCACCACGTTGATGTGGGGCGCGTTGCGTGGTTACACGCGCGTGCTGGGCTTTCAAGAAGCGCCCTTGCAACTGAATGGCTTTGTGCAGCAGGCGCGGCTGATCGCCAACGATGGCGCGGGCAGCGATCAATTGGGCCGCGCCGTGGCGGTCAGCGGCGAAACAGTGCTGGTCGGCGCGCCCGGTGACAACCTCGGCGCGAACGTCAATCAAGGCTCGGCGTATGTCTTCCGGCGCACGGGCACGACCTGGGCGCAAGAGGCGCAATTGCTTGCGCCGGATGGTTTGGGCGGCGACAGCTTCGGCCAGGCCGTGGCGCTTGACGGCGATGTGGCAGCCGTCGGCGCGGCCTTTGATGACAAACCGTCGGGCAGCAATGTCGGCTCGGTTTATGTTTTCCGGCGCACGGGCACGGTCTGGGCCTTTGAGCAAAAGCTGGTGCCCAACGATCCGCAAGCGAATGACCGCTTCGGCGGCGCGGTCGCGCTCACGGGCGATTTGATCTTGGTGGGCGCTTCGTTCAAAGACATCGCGGCGAATCCCGATCAGGGCGCGGCGTATGTGTTCAAACGCGCGAGCGGCGTGTGGTCGCAACAGACGCGGCTGACGGCGGCGAATGGTGTGTTGAACGATGGCGCGGCGCTGGATGAATTCGGCACGGCGGTCGCTTTGCACGGCAACACCGCGCTGATCGGCGCGGCGGGGCGTGACGGCGGCAAGGGCCTGGCGTATGTCTTCACCACGGATGGCGTGAATTGGTTATTTCAGCAACAGTTGACCAACAACACGCTGGCGGTGAATGACCGCTTTGGCAGCGCGGTGGCGTTGAACGGCGAGACGGCGCTGATCGGCGCGCCGAATGCGTTGGCCGCGCATCAGGGCACGGCCTTTGTTTACACGCGCGCGGGCACGGTCTGGTCAGAGCAGGCGCAATTGAACGCGAATGACGGCGCGGCGGATGACGGTTTCGGTTCGTCTGCGGCGTTGATCGGCGATACGGCCCTGGTGGGCGCGCCCTTCGACAATCTGGGTTTCAGCGAAGAGATCAACGATCAAGGGTCTGCTTATGAATTCGTGCGCACCGGCATCAATTGGTTGCAACAGACCAAGCTGACAGCCAATGACGGCGCGGCGGATGACCAGGCCGGGATTGCGGTCGCGCTGAGCGCGCAAATGGCCGTGGTCGGCGCATGGTTGAAAGACATCAACACAACCGTGGATCAAGGCGCGGCTTATGTGTTTGTGGCGACTTGTCCGAACTTATTGATCAGTCCGGCAAACCTGCCTGCGGGCGCGCCGAATGTGGCGTATAGCCAGCCGCTGATTGCGAGCGGCGGGGCAGCGCCATACAGCTTCGCGCTGGATAGCGGCGCGTTGCTGGTGGGGTTGAGTTTGTCAGCGGCGGGCGTGTTGGCGGGCACGACGGCGGAGCAGGGCAACTTCACGTTCGCGGTCAAAGCGACTGACGCGAACGGCTGTTTCAATACGCGATCTTATACGTTGACCATCGGCGCGTGTCCGGTGATTACGTTTAATCCGCTGATACTGGGGCCTGCGCCGGTCGGGCAAATTTACCTGCACGCAATCCTGGCCTTTGGCGGCGCGGCGCCTTACAACTTCACGGTGAACGCGGGCGCGTTGCCGCCGGGCATTCAGTTGTCGTCGGGCGGCGTGCTCAACGGCACACCGACGGCGTTGGGCAGTTTCAACTTCACGTTGAAAGCGACCGATACCAATGGTTGCAGCGGCACGCGCAGTTACACGCTGACGATCACTTGCCCGCTGATCACGCTCAATCCCGAAACCTTGCCGCAAGCCTCAGTCGGGCAGGCTTACAGCCAGACCTTCACGGCCAGCGGCGGCGCCGCGCCCTACACCTTCAGTCAAAGCGGCGGCACGTTGCCGACGGGTTTGACGCTGACGGCGGCGGGCTTGCTGAGCGGTACACCGACTACGCCGGGCACGTTCAACTTCGCCGTCAAAGTGACTGATGCGACGGGTTGCATGGTGACGCATAGCTATTCGATTCCGGCGTGCGCGCCAATCACGGTCAATCCAGCGGCGTTGGCGGCGGGGCGTCCGGGGCAGCCTTATCCGGCTGTCACCTTTACCGCGACTGGTGGGATTGATCCATACACCTTCGCTTTGACTGGCACGTTGCCGGCGGGGTTGACCTTTAACGCCGGAGTGCTCAGTGGCACGCCGACACAAACGGGCAGCTTCGCGCTGACGGTGACGGCGACCGATGGCAATGGCTGCCGGGGCAGCCGCGCGTATACGCTGCTCATCAACACGCGCGCGGTCAAAGCCGATTTCGATGGCGATGGCAAGACCGATCTGTCGGTGTGGCGCGGGCCAACGGGGAATTGGCTGGCCATTCGCAGCGGCAACGGATTGTTGTTCAGCACCAACTGGGGCACTAGCAATGCGCCGTTCAATGATGTGGCGGTGCCAGGCGATTACGACGGCGATGGGCGCACGGATGTTGCAGTCTTCCGCCGCCTGGACGGCGTCTGGTACATCATCAGAAGCTCGAATGCGCAAGTTATCGCGCAAGCTTGGGGCTTGGGCACAGACATCCCCGTGCCTGGCGATTACGACGGCGATGGCAGGACGGACATTGCGGTGTGGCGTCCATCCGATAGCAACTGGTACATCATCAGAAGCTCCGACGGCCAATTCAGCGCGCAAGCCTGGGGCAGTCCCAATGCGCCCTTCAACGATGTAGCCGTGCCCGCCGATTATGATGGCGATGGCAAGACGGACATTGCGGTGTACCGGCGGCAAACCGGCGTTTGGTATGTGCGCAAGAGTTCTGATGGCCAAGTGCTGGCGCAGGCTTGGGGCCTGGGCACAGACACGCCCGTGCCCGGTGATTACGATGGCGATGGGCGCGCCGATTTCGCCGTCTGGCGTGGCAGCGAAGGTAATTGGTACATCCTGCGCAGCAGTAACGGGCAGTTCCAGGGGACGCTCTGGGGAGCCGCTGTACTTGGTGATGTGCCGGTACCGGGTGATTACGATGGCGATGGCAGGACGGACATTGCGGTGTGGCGGCCCGGTGATGGCACTTGGTACGTCATCCGCAGCACGAACGGCAGCTATCTCGTACAGGCGCACGGGCAGGCGGGTGATACGCCTTTGCCGTCGCGTTAGCCGTACCGTTACTCATGCTGAATTAAGCATACCCATGGAATTCGGGCGTGACTGTGAGTTTCGCAAGGTTGACGTACTAAACGCCAGCGTTTCGTCATTCACTGAAAGCGACGGCGGCGAGAGCTATTCATCAAAAGGGCTGCCGCAAGCTGATGAAGCTTGCGGCGGCCCTTTTTTATCGCAGGTGTTGTCAGTCAAGTTACGGCAAGTTATGGCGCGAAATAACCCGACGCATCCAAAATTAAATCCGTCGTGAATTGCGTCAGCACTTTGAACTTGCCATCCGCCGGGCTCAGGCCCACGAAGTAATGCCGGTTGTAACCAAACGTCGCCGACGCCGGATAGTTCGACGTAGCCACAAATGGCGCGGTCGTCAGATTCGCGGGGAACAGCGTCAAGAAGCCTGCGCCCGTGGTGTTGACGACGGACACATTGCCGACGATGGCTTGCGCGGCGGCGGGCAGGCCGCAGAAGTTCGCCGCCATTTGTGTATGCGTCGCCGCGCTGATATTCCCGGCAATCGGCGCGTTGGTGCGCGTGCAACCAGTCAGCGGGAAGCCCGGGAAGTCGGGCCGCGTTTCGAGCAGTCGCACCGGGCTCGGCAGCGGATTGAAGAGCAAGCCCGCGCCGTTCACATCGAGCGCGTCTTCGCTGTAATAGCCCAAGATGTCCACCACCAAGTGCGTCGTCGCAAAGGTGTAAATCTTGAACTTGCCATCCGTGCCCAGC
>JANOWX010000038.1:0-5622 GCA_031418175.1 Acidobacteriota bacterium
TCGATGCCGTTGTGGCGGAAGGTGAGCTTCGTGTGGTCGATGCCGAGCAGGAGCAGGATCGTCGCGTGGATGTCGTACACCTCCGTGGGATTTTTCCGGTCGAGCGGCGTGTAGCCCCACTGGTCGCTTTCGCCGTGCGTGATGCCGCCCTTGATGCCGCCGCCGCACAACCAATTCGTAAAGCAATACGGATTGTGATCGCGGCCCATGCCGCCCTGACTAGATGGCATGCGGCCAAATTCCGTCGTCCACAAAATCACGGTGTCTTCGAGCAAGCCGCGTTGCTTGAGGTCTTGAATAAACGCCGCGCAACCGCGCGCCATGCCGGTCGCCAGCGGCCCGTGATCGCGGCGCACATCTTCGTGCGAATCCCAGTTGCGGCGCGGGAAGCCGTTGTCGTTGCCGCTCCAAATCTGTATGAAGCGGACGCCGCGTTCCAACAAACGCCGCGCGGCCAGGCATTTTTGCGCGAAGTAAAACGTCTCTTCCGCGTCGTTGATTTCTTTCGGCCAGGTCTGTGGGCCGCGCTCCAAGCCATAAAGTTTCAACACGTGTTCCGGCTCGGCCTTGAGGTTCAAGGCCTCAGGCGCGGCGAGTTGCATCTTGGCCGCGAGTTCATAGCTGCGAATGCGCCCTTCCAGCCGCTGATCGCCTGCGCGCGTAGTGGCGTGCGCGCGGTTGATTTCCGCCAGCAACTTTTGTGTGGCCGCCTCGCTCTCTGCTGTGATGTAACCGCCCGTTTTGTGCGGGAACAAATCAGTCACGGGCGCATCCGTGCCGGGATAAATCACCGTGCCGCTGTGTTGCGCGGGCAGGAATGCCGCATCCCAATTCTTGACGCCGTTCGACGCCAAACCACGATGATCGGGCATGACGACAAAGGTCGGCAGATTGTCGTTCAGCGAACCCAGGCCGTAACTCACCCAACAACCCGCGCCGGGAAAGCCGGGCAATAGAAAGCCAGTCGCCTGCAACAGCGTCGCTGTGCTGTGCACGCCAGATTTGCTAACCATGTTGTGCACGAAGGCGATTTCATCCACGACCGAACCGAGCGCGGCCACCGGTTCGCTGAGCAGCTTGCCGCTCTGGCCGTAGGGTTTGAATTCCCACAGCGGTTTCAGCCACTGCCCCAAGCCATCCTGAAAGGTCTCGACCGCTTCGCCGAAATCGCTGGGCTGGCCGTGGCGCTTGACGAGTTCAGGCTTGTAATCGAACAGGTCGAGATGGCTGGCCGCGCCCGCCATGAAAAAATGGACGACGCGTTTGGCTTTGGCGGCCTCTTGGGAGTGATGGTGCAGCTTCCCGCCTTGTGCCAACGCATCCTCGCGTCCAAGCATTGCCGCGAGCGCCAGGCCGCCCAAGCCGCCGCCCGCTTGCCAAAGGAATTCCCGGCGCGTGGGCAGATGATGTAATTTTTGATATGGATTAATCGCAGCGTTTTTCATAGGGCAAAGTTGTTACAGCCCATTGTCAGCCTCAGTCAGCAAACGTGAATTCATTCAAGTTGAGCAAGACACGGCAAAAATTCGCCAGCCCATAGTTGCGCGCAAAGGCGCTGAATTTCGCTTGCTCGCGCGTTGTGGGCGCACGCCCAAAAGCCAGCCACTGCGCGCGCGCAATCTGCCCAGCCAGATCATTGGGTTTTTCCCGCTCAAGCCGCGTTGCGAAATGGCGTGCCTGAGCGAGCATAAAACCGTTGTTGAGCAGCGCCAGCGCTTGCAACGGCGACAGGCTCTCGTTGCGTTTGTCCACGCGCATCGAAGGGTCGGCGCAATCGAGCGCCGTCATCCACGGCTGCGTTTGCGAACGCACGATGAAGCGGTAGATCGAACGCCGCCACGTCCGCGCGTCTTCAGGATCAGCCAACCCGTATTCGTAATGCGGCGAATGTTCGGGATGTTCGATCACAAAATCCTGCCAGCCCGGCCCGCCCATCGTCAGGTCTAGTTTGCCGCTCACGGCCAGCACGGCATCGCGCACGGCTTCGGCTTCGAGCTTGCGGCGGTTTTGCCGCCAGAGCAATTCGTTGGATGGCGGATGGCGGATGGTGGATGGCGGATTGCTGGTTTGCCGATACGTTGCGCTCGTCACGATCAGCCGGTGCAGTTTTTTGAGCGAACCGCCACTGGCGCGGAATTCAGCCGCGAGCCAATCCAGCAGCTCGGGATGAGTTGGTGGAGCGCCATTCAACCCAAAATCATTGGGCGTCGTCACCAGCCCTGCGCCGAAATGATATTGCCAGACGCGGTTAATGATGCTGCGCCAGGTCAACGGGTTTTGGTGATTGGTCAGCCATTGCGCCAACGCCGCGCGCCGCGCGCCTTCGGGGGCGTCGTTGGGCAGGGCAAAGCGGGCGGGCTGGAATGAAAGCAACGAGAGAGAGCCCGGTTCAACCGCGCGGCCCGGATTGGCGACCTGGCCGCGCGCGAGCACGTGAATCGGGCGCGGCTGGCCACCGCTCGCGCCCGTGCCCGCGAAATTGCCGTTGCCGTAATGCACGGTTCCGGCATAGACAACTTCTGGTGCGGGGAAGCCCGTGAGTTCCTGATTCAGCTTGGCCAGTTCGGGCAGGATGGCGGCGAGTTCGTCGCGCTTCTCCGGCTTCATTGCGGCGTCAATCAAGCGCGCGCGTTGGGCTTTCAATTCGGCCAAGGCTGCCGCGCTAAGTTTGTTCTTGGCGGCTTCGGCAATTTGCGCATCGAGCGCGCTCAATGCGTCGCCCGCGTCTTTGGTGGCGTCCCGCTCAATCACGCGTTTGCGCTCGGCCAAATCGCGCTGGCGTCCGTCAAGCTGATTGAAGCGCGCCGTCAGCGCCGGGTCAGCGAAGTATTTCTTGTCGGCGCGATCCAGCGCGGCAAAGACGGCCTGCAATGCGTAATAATCTGCTTGCGGCACCGGGTCGAATTTGTGGTTGTGGCATTGCGCGCAATGCACCGTGACGCTGTTGAACGTGCCGATGGTGTTGGCGACCATATCGTCACGATCCAGATGCCGCGCGAGCTTGCCGTCGGTTTTGCTTTCGGGCAGTTCGGCGTGCCCGATGAAATCCCACGGCCCGGCGGCGAGAAAACCCAACGCCTGCATGCCATCGCGCGTGCCCGGATACAGCACGTCGCCGGCGATTTGTTCTTCGACAAAACGCGCGTAAGGCTTGTCTTCATTGAACGCGCGAATCACGTAATCACGATACGGCCAGGCATTGGGCCGGGGCTTGTCTTTGTCATAACCGTGCGTGTCGCCGTAATGCACGACATCCAGCCAATGCCGCGCCCAACGCTCGCCATAGCGCGGCGAAGCGAGCATCTCATCCACCAGCTTTTCATAGGCGCGCGGGTCGCGGTCGTTGACGAACTGTTGCACTTGTTCAGGCGTCGGCGGCAAGCCGAGCAGGTCAAATGACAAGCGCCGAATCAACGTGCGGCGGTCGGCGGCTGGCGAGAATGACAGGTTCGCTTTTGCCAAACGAACGCGAATGAAGGCGTCAATCGGATTGCCGGGTTTGGCTGCGGTTGGCGGAACGGCGGGTTTCTTGATTGGTTGCCAAGCCCAATGTGCTGGCTGTTTATCAGTGTTTGCTGCGCGCGTCGAATCAGCTTCAGGCCAAGACGCGCCTGCTTCAATCCACGCTTTCAGCAACGCGATCTGCGCCGCGCTGAGACGCTCGCCTGTTGGCGGCATCCTCTCGCCGTCGTGCGCGGCAGAGATGCGTTGAAACAACAAGCTCTCGGTTGCTTGTCCCGGCACAATCACGGGCCCGCTTAACCCGCCGCGCATGGCATTGACCTTGGTGTCCAACCGCAAGCCGCCGCTCTGCTTCATTGCACCGTGGCACGTCAAACAGCGCGTGTCGAGGATAGGTTGGATGTCACGTTCAAACACCACTTGAACCGCTTGAGGCTGGCGGCTGGCGAGGACTGGCGGGCGTACGCTGGTGATTGAGGCGCAATACACGCTAGCCGTCAGCAGTAGGAAAGCAGTTTTCGCGGTTTTGCTCTTCATGGTTTGGTTGCAAGCTTGCCAGCAACGTATGCATTGCCGCGTGCCAGGCTGCGGCACATCCTACACGCATCTTGCCAAAACAGGTAGCAGCGGAGCCGTCACGGTTGAAGTTCAAGCAAGGCCCAAATTTTGCAGCCTTGTCGTTGCGCGCTTCGCACACGGACTCGTAGAATCCGCCGGTATCGAACCATTGCAGGAGAGCAAAGTATGAACAACGCATCGAACGTCAAACAAGCCGTGCCGTTTTTCGGCGTGACGAATATCGCAGCCTCCGTGCGCTTCTATGTCGAAGGCCTCGGCTTCACCAAAACCAAAGAATGGACGCCCGCCGGCAAGCTGCGCTGGTGCTGGTTGCAACACGGCGGCGCGGGGCTGATGCTGCAAGAGTTTTGGCAAGGCGGCGACGATCATCCCGCCAACGTGCCTGCCGAAAAGCTGGGCGTAGGCGTTTCGGTTTGCCTCATCTGCCACGATGCGCTGGCGCTTTACCGCGAATTCAAAACGCGCGGCATCGCTGCTACACGCCCGTTCGTTGGCAATGGTATGTGGGTTACTTCCGTATCCGACCCTGACGGTTACCGGCTCGAGTTTGAGAGCTATACGGACGTGCCTGAAGAAACGGAATTTAACGAAGCCGTTTGAAAGACGGATTCATCAACGAGAGGATTCACGATGAAAGCTCGCTATTTAAGCGCCTGGCCATATCAGAATGATGCGCTGAACTTGCCGGTTGCCGATGTTGAGGCGGCCATCCCCTTTTACGAAAGCCTCTTCGGTTTCAGCGTGCTCGCGCGCCATGGCACGCCGCATCCGTCAGCCATGCTTGGCCGCGATGACGTCCAAATCGGGTTGGCTGAAAACGGCGGCGATCCCTCGCAAGACGGCTGTTTCTTTGAAGTGGATAATGCCGAAACCGCGTTTGCCGAATTGAAAACGAATGGCTTGGCCAACGCGACGGCTGACTTTCGCATAGACCGGTACGGCGACACTGCCTACAAAGTCTTTTTCGTCGTCGCGCCGGATGGCCTTTGTTACTGCCTGGGTGAGCGGCAAAGTTAGAGCGCTTTGCCAGCGGTTGTGCTTGCAATCAACGAACGCCGCCAAACGATCAACACGTTCAGCCGTAGCAGCGGCCTGCCTGGCGGGCCTCCTTGACGGCGGCGCCGATTTCGACGCCGCCACGGTTGACCCGCAAACCGGCGGCTTGCGCGCGGCCTTTTTACCCAACATTACGATTGGCGGCGCGGGCGCTAAACTGCACCCGAATCGCGCGGGCTAGCAGGCGCTGGGTGTGGCGATTGACCTGAGCTTGCTGGCGCCGAAAGCGGACAAGCAATAAGCCGTACTAGCATCATGGAAAAGAAATCAATCCAACAACAATTCACCGCCGCGCTCAATACGCTGGTCGAGCAGGTGAAAGCCGACCGCACCATCCTCGCGGCCATCCTCTGCGGCAGTCTGGCTTACGACGCGGTCTGGGCGAAATCTGACGTAGACCTGGTGCTCGTCACGCTGGACGACCGCAAAGCGGAGAGCGGCGGATTGGCGTTATCTGCCGACGGCGTCAACGTGCACGCGCTGTTGCTCGCGCGCACCGAGTTGCGCAAGATTATCGAAGGCTCG
>JANOWX010000039.1:0-10519 GCA_031418175.1 Acidobacteriota bacterium
CGTCACCTGACCACCGACGCGCTGACGGCCCAAAGCAATCTGGCCGCGCTCAATGAACGCGAGCAACGCCTGACCGTCTTGACCAAGCAGTACCACGCGCAAATCGCCACCTTTGACGTCAAGAGCCTGGAACGCACCGAACTGGAACGCACCCGCACGATTCAGGAAGAGGCTTACATGCTTTACAGCAAAAAAGCGCAAGAAGCCGAAATTTCAAACGTGATGAATCAGGCCCAGATCGCCAACATCAATCTGGCGCAACCGGCCACCATCAATCACAAAGCTGTCAGCCCGAAACCGTTGCTCAATGTCGCCGTGCTGGCCGTGGTCGGTTTGCTGGCGGGTATCGCGGCGGTGCTCACACTCGAACGTAACCGGCTCTGGCAGCGTCAACCGGTGAGCATGGGATTGGTTCCTATCAGCAATGGTCATTTGGGGATCGCGCTCGCCCGCTTGCGGCAACGCGAGCAGCAATTATTGCTCGAAACAACCGCAATGCCGCGCCCACCTGCCAGAAACCGGCCAGCCCCAACGTCCGAGTTCAAATCGCTGACGTTGCTGCGCCACAAACTGCAACAGCAACGCTCGGATAACGCAAGTGCTTGATTTTTGAGGAGACAACACCCGTGACGCAATTCAAATGGTCTTCACTTTCGTTTACACAAAAGTTTCTTGATCTCGCGATCCTGACCGGCACCTTGGTCTTGGCCACTTTGCTGCTCTGGCACCAGCCCCTCGCCAGCCTACCCGCGCAATTCGATCTGGGCGCGTTGACTGTCCTGATCTTGCTCTGGGCGGGCTGGTATCTCTGCCTTTCTTCCCTGCCGCTGTATGGCAGCCGGCGCTTGACCCGCTGGTATCAAGATCTGCTAGATGTGATACGCGCCGTCGGTTTGTGCGCCCTGACTCTTTCGGCGCTCGCCCATCTGTTTCATTGGGATTGGCTGGATGGCGCGCTGCTAACGGCTTTCTGGTCGGCGGCCTCGCTGGGTCTGTTTGTCTTCCGTCTGGTCAAACGTTTTGCGCTGCGCGAAGTGCGGTTGCGCGAACGCAATCTGCATCACGTCCTGATTGTCGGCGCGGGCCCGCGCGGTCAACAGATGGCCGAAGTCATTAACCGGCACCCCGAACTTGGTTATCACCTGCTTGGCTTCATTGACGATCAGAAAGCGCCCGGCGTGGTGGGCAAGCTGGCTGAATTCGCCAGCGTGCTGGCCGAACAGATCGTGGACGAAGTCATGATCGCCTTGCCGGTCAAAACGTTTTACGCCGAGATCAACCAGATCATCGAGTTGGCCGAGGAACAAGGCATCGTCGTGCGGCTGCACGCCGAATTGTTCAACCACAAACTGGCCCGTGCGCGCGCCGAACAACTCGACGACGTGCCGGTGCTGACGCTCTTTACCGCGCCGCCGCCCGATGCGCGCGCGGTCTGCAAACGCGTGTTCGACCTGCTGGGCGCGAGTGCGCTGTTGCTGGTGACATCGCCCTTGTTGTTGTTGATCGCGGCGCTGATCCGGCTGACCTCGAAAGGTCCCGCGTTATTTGTGCAGGAACGGCTCGGTTTAAACAAACAACGCTTCCCGATGTTCAAGTTCCGCACGATGGTCAGCAATGCCGAGACGCTGCAAAAGGAACTCGAACAATTCAACGAAGCGGGTGGCCCGGTCTTCAAGATGCGCCACGATCCGCGCATCACGCCCTTGGGCCGCTTCCTGCGCAAAACCAGCCTCGACGAATTGCCGCAACTCATCAATGTGCTGCGCGGCGAACTGTCGCTGGTTGGCCCGCGCCCCTTGCCGGTACGCGATTACGAACGCTTCGATGCCTATTGGTTCAACCGTCGCTTTAGCGTCAAACCGGGCATCACCTGCATCTGGCAAGTCTCCGGGCGCAGCAAGACCGGCTTCGATCATTGGATCAAACAAGACCTCGAATACATAGATAACTGGTCGCTGGCGCTCGATCTGAAGATTCTGCTCAAAACGATCCCCGCCGTGCTGCGCGGAACCGGAGCGATGTAACAGGTCAGCGAATGATGGAAAGAGACACTCGAATCATGAACAAAAGAGCCACGCTCGGAATTTTCCTACTGAGTTTTGCTGTCCGCCTGGCTTACGGCTGGCAAAGTGTGATGCTGCCTGAGACCGCCATCACGAATGACACGCACATCTATCGCAAACTAGCCGAAGAGCTAGCGCATGGGCGTTTCCCAAGTCTGTTTCGCACGCCAGGTTATCCGTTGTTTTTGCTGCTGACGGGTGGATTCCCGGATGGCAGCTTGAGCGCGCCGCTGCTGGCGCAACTGCTGCTCGACAGTCTGACCGCAGTGCTGGTGGCCGCCATTGCATGGCGTTTATGGCGCGCTCAGTCGCGGGCCTTATTGGCAGGCTTGCTCTATGCGATTTGCCCGGTGGCCGCCGTGATGAGCGGATTAATTCTCAGCGAGACACTCAGCGTTTTTCTGGTCGTAGCGGCCTGCTGGCTCGCGCTTGCGCAACCTTCTCGACTCGGTACGGCGCTGCAAGCCTGCTGCTGGGTGCTCGCCACCTTGACTCGTCCTTCCTGCGTGTTGCTACCGTTCATCGCGGTCTTTTTTCTACTGCTCTGGTTCCGTCAAACAGACAGTCAATGGAGCTTCCAATGGAAAAGCCAAGTGGCCGTGGTGCTGTTGTATGCGGGCTGCATCAGCGCGTGGATAGGCTGGAATTATCAACGCTCAGGGATGGCCGTGCTTTGTACGAACCCGGATGTTTCGTTCTACATCTATGAAGTCCCGGCGCTGCGCACGCTGGATCAGCTTGGGTGGCCGGGATATTTGCGCGCCGCGTTGTTGCAGCCCAAGGAATTTGACCGTCTGGGTTTGGACTATCAAAAGGCTTATGCGCAGGAACTTTTCCCGACGGCAAATCCGGTTCCGCAGGATTTGTGGTTCACGATGGATGACCCGGCAACCATTCGCCGCCTGCGCGCGGACGCGGGACTTCAGGCCCAAGGACGAACGCTGGATTTGATCGGCATTCATCTGACCGGAGCACTTCAGTCAATGCGTCCGAAATGGGCCTCGGCCAATTGGCCGACGAGGCTGCTGGAGTTGTTGCGGCTGTTACCGCTGCCGTTTGCCATCGTGGTTTTGCTGCGCAACCGCCAATGGTGGCTGCTGGCCCTGTTTTGTGTTTGGACGCTGTACGCCGTGCTGCCGCCGGGGCCGGTGGCCTTCTGGCGCTTCCGCTCGTTGCTTGAGCCATTAATCTGCTTGGTGCTGGCTTCGGCGGTAATGCTCCTACGCTCGCGTGAACAATTGAGAAAGACCGAAAAAGCCGCAGGCTACTTCACTAAAGTTCAGCTTCCGGACTGCGCGGCGCTAAGCGGCAAATAGGCGCGGTGGTCTGGCAGGCACTAAACAAGGCTGTCGTACTTAACTTCATAACCAAAAGGAATAATTTATGCACAAAGTGAAATCACTGTTTGTTCTGAGCGTGATGCTGGTTGGCCTGCTGAGCAGCGTGAGCTTCACGCAAACTTTCAATGAGACGGGCTTCAACTCAGAAATCGTCACCGTCTTACCTGCTTACGAGCCAGTCGGCTTAACCTGGGCGCCTGATGGACGGATGTTTATCTGGCAGGAAAACGGCAGCGTGCGTATTTATAAGAACGGGGTGCTGTTGCCGACGCCCTTCATTGATCTTTCCGCCCGGGTCAACGTGGTCAATGATCGCGGGATGCTCGGCCTCGCACTCGATCCGAGCTTTGCGACAAACGGTTACGTTTACTTGCTCTATACCTATGAACCGAACGGCAACTCAAATGATCCGGGGCCGAAAACCGCGCGCCTGACGCGGGTTACCGCAAACCCGGCGAATCCGGATGTGGCGCTGTCCAATAGCGAGATCGTGCTGCTTGGCACGCTGGGCGCCGCGCCTTGCAGCCAGTATCCCGCCGGTGCGGATTGCATCGGCAATGAGACGGATTCGCATGCGGTGAATACGCTGCGCTTCGACAAGGACGGCAAGTTGTATGTCAGTATCGGCGATGGCGCGTCTTACACGTTTGCTGATCCGCTGGCGCTGCGCTCGCAAAATCTGAGCAGCTATAACGGCAAGCTGCTGCGTATCAACCGGGACGGCAGCGCGCCCAGTGATAATCCGTTTTATGACGGCACGAATTCAATCAAGTCCAAAGTCTATGCCTATGGGTTGCGCAACCCTTATCGCTTTGGCATTCACCCGTCAACGGGTGAAGTGATGATTGGGGATGTGGGCTGGAACACCTGGGAAGAAATCAATCGTGGGCGCGGGAAAAACTTTGGCTGGCCGTGTTATGAGGGCAACGACGCACAACAAAGTTACCAAAGCAAGTTTGCAGAATGCCGGGCACTGGCGGCCAGCGCCGTTACGAAGCCGCTTTACACCTATACCCACCATTACACCGAAGGGTGGGCGGTCATCGGCGGAGCCTACTACACCGCCACGCAGTTTCCGACCCAGTATCGCGGTAACTTTTTCTTCGCCGATTATGTCAGCGGTTGGATCAGACGCCTGGTCTTTGACGCCAGCAATAACCTGGCAAGCGTGGTTCCTTTTGTGGCAGATGCGGGCGGGATTGTCTCGCTGGAACTGGGGCCGGATGGGGCGCTGTATTACATTGAACTCGCCTCCGGTCAGGTGCGCCGCATCCGCTATACCAGCGCGCCGGTTGCAGTCGCCAGCGCAGCGCCCACGGCGGGCCTGTCGCCGTTGACCGTAAATTTCTCCAGTACCGGGTCAAGCGATCCCAACGGTTCGCCGCTCACTTACCTGTGGAATTTCGGGGATGGCGCCACGTCTACGCTCCCTCATCCAACGCACACTTACAGTGCCAATACGCTAACGACGTTCACCGCCCGGTTGACCGTCACGAATAACCTGGGCCTCAGCGCCACAGCGGAGGTCGCCATCAAAGTCGGGAATTCTCCGCCCGTGGCGACAATCACGGCGCCGCTCAACAACGCCAAAGTCAGCATCGGCAGCACCGTCGTCTTAGGGGGAACCGCCACCGACAGCGAGGAAATTCTCACCGCGAGCAGTTATAAGTGGCAGGTCCTGCTGCACCACGATGCACACGTGCATCCCTACATTCTACTAACTGGGCCAACTGCCAGCTTTGTTGTCGAAGACCACGCGCAGGGAAAGCTCGATTACTTCTTCGAAATCATTTTGACAGTTACCGACAGTGGCGGATTGACCAATACCAAAAGGGTCATAGTTTACCCAACGCGCGGCAAAGGGAAATAGGGCTGAACGCTTGGGACGATCCCCAAGCCCAAATCAGGTTGCCCAAAAGGCAACACTTAAACCAAGGAAAAAAAATGTTGCTCGAACAAACGCAATCTGAATCATTCACCGCTTACGACTCGGCGTCGGCGTCTGAGCCGATCATCTCCAAACCAACGCTGACGATTCTGATGCCGGTCTTTAACGAGGCGCGGACAATTCAGGAAATCATCAAGCGTGTCTGGGCCGCCCCGCTCAACGGTGCGAACAAGGAACTGATCATCGTTGACGACGGCTCGACCGATGGCACGCGGGAGACCTTGCAGAAACTGCACCTCAAGGAAAAGCAAAAGGTCTACTTTCATGCCCAGAACATGGGCAAGGGCGCGGCCTTGCGCACGGCGCTCCATTACGCCACGGGCGACATCATCATCGTGCAGGATGCCGATCTTGAATACGACCCGAACGAATACGCCGACTTGCTGCGGCCCGTGCTGGAAGGCCGCGCCGACGTGGTCTATGGCTCCAGGTTGACCGGTGGCAAGGTCACGCGCGCGTTCAATTTCTGGCACTACGTCGGCAACAAGCTGCTGACCTTCATCACCAACCTGCTCTACAACGCGACGCTCTCGGACATGGAGACCTGTTACAAGGTTTTCCGGGCGGATGTGATCAAGAACATGCAGATCAAGACCAACCGGTTTGATTTCGAGCCTGAGATCACGGCCAAAATTCTCAAGCGGCGCTACAAGCTTTACGAGATGCCAATCTCCTACTACGGCCGGGATTTCAGCGAGGGCAAGAAAATCTCATGGCGCGACGGTTTTGGCGCCATCTGGGCCTTGGTGAAATTCAGATTTGTTGACTAAGGCCGGCAAAGGACAAAGCAAGTGGCAAGCTTACAGCGCACAAATGGATTCGATAGGCCAGGGGCCGCCAGCAATCAGGCGGTCCTCTGGCTCTGCTCGGCAGTTCTCTGCTTGCTGCTGGCTCTGGCGCTCGGCGTCGTGTTGCCCAAAGTCATGAGCTTGCCCACCTCAGGGGCGCTGCTGGTGTGCCTGGTCATTTGCGGCGGACTGGTCACAGTGATGTGGTTGGTGGCGCGCCGTCCCGTCGTGCCGGTTTTATTGATGGCGCTGATAGGCAGCACCGCGACGCGCGCCGAATTCAATCTCATCAAGTTGCCGCAAGAGGCTGAAATGTCCGGCTTGATGATCACGCTGACCTTACTGCTCGCGGCGCTGCTGACCGTTCATTACGTCGTCACCAAGGTGCTGTTGAACGCTAGCCGGGAACCGGTTTTCCCCTGGTCGTTCTCGCTACCGTTGGTTGCACTCTTCGGCTGGTGCGCCTTCTCTGCCGCCGATAGCCGTTACCCGGATTGCAGTGGCGCGGGGCTTTGGCTGTTGCTGGCGAACATCCTGCTTTGCTTCGCGATTGCGGCTTATTGCAGCGACGAAGACGGCTTGCGAACGGCGGTGTGGGCGGCAGTGCTGACCGTCGGGCTAACCGGGGTTTTATGCTTGCTACAGTATGGCTTCGAGATCGGGAATAACTGGACGTTCCTGGGCGCGCGGCCCGATGAAGAAACTTCGATGTTTGCCGATGGAGAAGTTCGGCGCATCCCCGGCTTCCTGCGCACCCCGACCGGCTTGGGCTGGTATCTGGGAACCTGGCTGCCTGTGTTGCTAGCGTTGTTGGCAACCCGCAGCAATGGTCTGCGGCGCTGGCAGTGGTGGGGCTGTTTGGGTGCGACGATCTTTGGCATCGTGGCCTTGATTCTGACCTACGCGCGCGGAAGCTGGGCGGCCTTCGCTGGCGGGCTGTTGTTTTTGCTGCCCTCGCTTTATTTCCTGCTGCCGCTGGCTGAGCGCCCGCGCTACAAACGCGGGGTGACCGTGGGTTTGGTGTTCCTGGGGCTGCTGTGCCTGCCCTTTACGTCATTGCTTCTCACACGGTTGACAGAAGATGACCGTGGGTCGGCCTCTTCGCGCCTGCCTTCGATGGAAGTGGCAGCCGCCGTGATTGCCGACAATCCGCTGCTGGGCATTGGGCTGAATGCTTATCGCATTGAATCACGGCGCTATGACGATACGCCGCGCATGGTCAGCGATGAACTGATCGCTGTTCACAACATGTACCTGCACATGGCTGCCGAAGGCGGGGTACCGGCGGCGCTGCTCTTTCTGCTCCTGTTCGCGCCGGTGTTGTGGCGTGGCTGGTTGACCGTGAGATACAGCGAAGATGTTTTTTTGCGGACACTGGCACTGGGCCTGCTCAACGGGCTGTTGGCGTTTTTGTGGACAGGTTTGAAAGAACCGGGCTCATTCGGCTCGCCACAACTGCGCGTCTGTTTTCTGTTTTTTGGGCTGCTGCTGGCCATAGACCGGCTCAGGCGACGCGCGGAAACCACGTTTGACCATGCTTGGTAACAACAAGGAACTTGAACAGGTGGAAAAACTGCGTCACATGACAAACACAAAATGCGCCAACACTGCCGAGAGCGGTGGCGCAGGCGGTACGAGCATTTGGCGCAACACGTTGTGGATGGCGTGGTCGGGCGCGATCAATATCGCCAACAGCGTCGTGTTGTGGATGGCGTTGGCCCGCTGGCGCACGGCCGCCGAGGTCGGCCAATTCGCCACGGTGATGAGCCTGTACACGATCTTCATCACGGTCTGCGGCTTGGGCCTGACGCCGTATCTGGCCAGCGAATTAGCGTGCCGCAAAGAGCGCCGCCGCTTTCTCTCCAGCGCCTCGTTACTCATTCTTGTTACTTCAGGCGTCTGCACACTGGCGATGATGGTGGCGGGCCGGATGACCAACCAGGCGGCGAGCGCGCAGATCGCAACGCTCATTCTGAGCCTGGCGATCATCCCGACCGGCATCGTCGCAATTGGCGAAGCAGTCTTCACGGCGTTCGGACAAGCGCGCGTCATTGCACTGGCGACCACGACAGAAAACTTGCTGCGCACCATCCTTCCGCTCGTGCTGCTTTATCGCGGCCACAGCTTGCCGGTGATCTGCGCCTCTTTCGTAGCGGTGCGCGTAGCGGCTTGTGTGGTGTATGGCATTGCCGCTTGGCAGCGCTTCGGCATGCCTGCGTTACCAGAACAAACTTTGATTCGTGAAATCGCCAAAGCCGCGCCCATCTTTGCAGGCGTGACGCTGCTGGCTTCGCTGCATTGGCAATTGGGCACAGTGCTGGCGGCCCGCTTGGGCGGCGAAACGGCGGCGGCGGATTTCGGCGTGGCCTCGCGCTTTCTGGTGCCCGCGATGATCTTGCTGTGGAGCTATGTCAGCGTGATTCAACCCGCTGCCGCACGTCTGGCGCAGCAATCGTTGCCGCAACTCGGCGAATTCCTGGCGAGTTGTTTGCGCTTGGTGCTGGCCTTGGCGCTGCCGGTGGCCGTGGGCGGTCTAACGCTGGGCATGAATTTGCTGGTGCTGCTGTTCGGCGCGAGTTACGCGAGCGCTTCGCTGGCGTTGGGTTTTCTGGCGGCGAGCATCGTGCCATTCAGCATCGTGATGATCGCCTCGCGCGGTTTGATCGCCACGCAAAGGCAGCACATAGATTTGCTGGCGAACCTGACGGCCGTCGTCGTCAACCTGCTGGCCAATCTGTTGTTGATCCCGCGTTTCGGCGCGGCGGGTGCGGCCTGCGCGCAATTCCTGTCGCTGACTGCAATGGCCGTCGTCGAAGTGCAATGGGGCACGCGGCCCTTGTTCTCATTGCGCATTTGGGAAGCGTTCTGGATTTGCCGTTGGCCGCTGGCCGTGATGTTGGATGTCATCTTGCTGACCTACCGGCTTGGTTTTAGCGTCGCGCTGCTGCTGGGCGGGGTGAGTTATTTGATCGGGCTGGCCTGCATTCGGAAGCAACTTTGGCCGGGCGCGCGTACCGCACCGGAGCCGTTGCCACGCGTGCTGATGCTGGGCGCGCATCCCACCAAAACGCTGGGCGGCATCAGCACGCTCATCAGCGACATCTTGAATTCAAATCTCACGCGCGCATTCGAGTTCAAACACGTCGTCTCGCAAATGGATGAGTGCGGCCGATTCGGCAAGCTGACGTTGATGTTCAGCGCGTTGCTGCGTTTCGGTTTTGCGCTGCTGAGTTGGCGGCCGGATGTCGTGTATGTGCACGTCGGCGGCAATGCCAGCCTCTATCGCAAAGGCGTTTTCATCGCGCTGGCGCGCCTGGCCGGCTGGCGTGTGCTCACGCATTTTCACGCAGGCAACTTCGCGCCCTACTTCGCCGCGCAAGGCTGGTTTGGCCGACAGTGCATTTTGCGCGGCTTGGGCCAGAGCCAAAAGTTCATCGCCGTGTCGCAAGAGATGGCGGGCTGGCTCGGCGAACTCTGGCCAGCGGCTGAAATCAGCGTCATCCCGAATGGCGTGCGCACTGAACTGTTCGCACCAGTCCGGCAAGCTGCCAGCTTGTCGAAGTCTCCAATGAAAGCCCAGTGGCTCAACGACGACGCTTCGACAAGCTGGCAGCTTGTCAGACAACCGATCCCCCGCCTGCTCTTCATTGGCAAGATGGGCTTTCTCAAAGGCGAAGACGATCTGCTGCGCGCGTTGCAAATCGTTAAGGGTGAACACGGCTTGTCTTTCCGGCTCGACTTGCTCGGACAACTCAGCAACGAGATCGGCGCGACGTGCCGTGAGGCAGGGCTTGAAGCGGAGATTGATCAGTTGGGCCCGGTCGCGCTGGCTGAACGCATCGGCTATTTCCAACGCGCCGACATCTTCGTGCTGCCGACTTACGCCGAAGGCATGCCCATTGCGGTGATTGAAGCAATGGCGGCGGGTCTGCCCTGCGTCACCACGCCGGTCGGCGGCATCCCGGAATTGATTCGTGACGGCGTCGAAGGATTCCTGGTCGAACCCGGCGACATCAACGCCCTGGCGGCGCGGCTGGCGCAATTGCTGCGCGACGCCGAATTGCGGCAAGCGATGGGCGCGCGCGCGTTGCAGAGCGCGGGCCGTTATGACTTGAAACACGTACTGGCGCGGCTGGCTGCTGAATTGCGGCGGGAAGCCGAAACAATTTGTGCATCTCCCGTCGAAATCGTCGAGAAGAGTTCAAATTGAAAAGTACGTGGGCGCGTGGCTGGCTCGCGGCTGTGCCGCCAGATGTGCGGAAGGTCTATGACCTTCCGGGAAGCTTGCGAGTTCTTCCGGGGCTATGCCCCAACGTCCGGGGCGTAGCCCCTCAAGTACCAAGATGAACCGTTGCCGGAAGGTCATAGACCTTCCGCACA
>JANOWX010000040.1:0-2984 GCA_031418175.1 Acidobacteriota bacterium
GCGTAGCGGCGGTTGAGTTTAGGCAGGTCATTTATGGCCGGCATGCGGTGGCACAAGCCAGCGTAATGATTCAACCGTCGCTACGCGACGGGGCCGCCACTTCTCGCTCAATGCAGGCCATAAATGACCTGCCTAAACTCAACTGCCGATAAGCGGCAAAGAAACGATCACTAACCGGCTACTTCAACCAACAAAGGAGATTGACAGCTATGATTCTCGAACTTCACATCCTGCAAAACTTCGCCCCTGCAAACCTAAATCGCGACGACACCGGCTCACCCAAAGACTGCGAGTTTGGCGGCCATAGGCGCGCGCGGGTTTCCAGCCAGTGCTTCAAACGCGCAATTCGCACTGAGCCAAGCTTCAACGAGTTTTTACTTCAGAATAACGGCGGGGTTCGCACCCGCAGGCTCATTCTCGAAATTGCCGAAAGACTGACAGAGGAACGTCCTGCGCCGGAAAAAATCGTCAAGCTCGTCTCTGAGGTCTTTGCCGAGGGCGGTCTTGAAAGACCGAAAGCCAAGAAAGGCGAGGACGCCGAGAAAGACCAAACAAAGCTTCTTTTGTTCATGGAGCGAAAAGCTCTTGATGAGATGGCAAGCCTCTTCAAAGCGAACTGGGAGGAACTGACGAAAGGTAACAAAGAAATCAAAGGTAATCTTGTTTCAAAACTCGGTGCGGAACTCGTTAGCCGAGTCAAAGCCCCTGACATTGCGCTATTCGGAAGAATGGTTGAAATCGAAGGAGCCAAGCCTTTCGGAAAGCTCAATCTTGGCATTGATGCCGCTTCTCAGGTCGCACACGCTATCTCAACAAACAAGATCAACATGGAATTTGACTTCTTCACAGCCGTTGATGAGCTAATTCCGACTGGTGAAACAGGTGCAGGAATGCTCGGCACGGTCGAATTCAACTCCGCCTGTTTTTATCGTTACGCCAACGTGGACACGAAGCAATTGCAAAAGAATCTCGGCCACGATGCGGAACTTGCCAACAAAACCATCGAAGCGTTCATTCGCGCGGCGGTGACAGCCATTCCTACGGGCAAGCAGAATTCAATGGCGGCACAGAATCCGCCTTCTTTCGTGCTGGCCGTGGTGCGTGAAGCAGGCTTCTGGTCGCTGGCGAATGCCTTCGTCAAACCGGTGCGGCCAAAAGGCGAAAGCGACCTTGTCGAAGAGTCAATCAAGGCGCTGGACGGTTACTGGGGCAGTCTGGCCGGGATGTACGGCGGTGATCAGATCAAAGGCCAGTGGGTCGCCAGTCTTGCGCCAAATGGCTTGGTCAATCTGAAGGATGACAAGGTCAACACGCTGGCGGAACTCATCACCAACGTGATGGGCAAGCTCAATCCTCAACCGCAGGAGGCATAGCCATGAAACAGACTCTGTTATTGCGACTGGCCGGGCCGATGCAGTCGTGGGGCACGCAAAGCCGTTTTTCGATCCGCGACACCGGATTGGAGCCGTCGAAAAGCGGTGTCTTCGGTTTGCTCTGCGCCGCGTTGGGCGCGCCGCGAGACGATGAAGAAACGCTGCAACGGCTGCGCGAAGGCCTGACGATGGGCGTGCGCGTGGATCGTGAAGGCGTGATGAAGAAAGATTTTCATACGGCAAACAACGTGGCGAAGGCAAGCGGCAGCGGTACGAAAGAGACTGAAATTTCTGACCGCTGGTATCTGGCCGATGCCGACTTTTTGGTAGCGCTGGAAAGCGAAGACGAAGCCTTGCTGCTGGCGCTGAATAAAGCGTTGGCGCAACCGATCTGGCAGATTTTTCTCGGTCGCAAATCATTCGTGTCCTCACGTCCGGTGCGGGAATTGAGTGCTCCGCTGCAAATGCCATTGCTGGAAGCGCTGGGGCAGTACGGCTGGCGGACAGATCGAAAAGAAGAGACGCCTGAACGGTTGCGCGTTGCCGTGGATGCGAAAGCGGAGACACAGGCTGGCGGTTGGCAAACTGAGATTCGGCAGGATGTGCCGCTCTCGTTCGCCAGCCGGAGCTTCACAATCCGCCAGGTAAAAACCGGCTTTATCGAAACACCGAAAGGAGACGCGTGATGTTTCTGTCCAAGTTGACATTGAATCCCCGCAGCCGTGAAGTGCGCCGCGATTTGGCGAATTGCCAGGACTTGCATCGCACCTTGCTGAAAGCGTTTCCACCACAAGCGGCCAGTGACACCGGGGCGCGGGCGGAATTCGGCGTACTCTACCGCGCCGAAACGAATCCGCGCACCGGCGCGGTGACGGTGCTGGTGCAAGCGCAACACAAGCCGGATTGGTCGGTCTTGCCTACGGGTTATTTGCTTGAACAAGATGGTGAACCGAAACGCATTGCCGAGGTTTATCAGGCCTTGCAGCCGGGCGTGCGGTTGCGCTTCCGCTTGCGGGCCAATCCGACGCGGGCGATTACGGCCTTTGACGCCGCGGGCAAGATCAAAAAGAACAGCCAGCGGGTAGACCTGCGCGGTGAGCCGGAGCAGTTGGAATGGTTGCAGCGCAAGGCGCAGGACGGCGGCTTTCAATTGCTCACGTTGTGCGTTGCCTCCGAAGTGCCGAATGCCCGCGTGCAACCGGCGGGCAAGACGTTGGGTTGGCGCGCGGATGAAGCGGGTGAGCACAAACGGTTGACGTTGGCGGCGGTCGTTTTTGAAGGCGAATTGGTCGTGACCGAGGCGGCGCAGTTTCTACAAACGCTGCGGCAAGGCATCGGGCGCGGTAAAGCCTACGGGTTTGGGTTGCTTTCGATTGCCCGCGCGGCGGCGTGAAGGTACAGCGAACTCGCCAGCTTGCTGGTTTGCCGGTGCACCGTATGGTTGCCCAGGCCAACAGCAGCGACCTGGATAGCACTTAGGGAACTGGAAGTAAATACAATACCGGTTCATACTGTCAATCTGACCGTGACTATACTTGCATAGGAGTGCTGGATGTCCGAGAAATTGACCGACGAAGTGAAAGCCCTGCTCAAAGATGCCGCCACAAAATT
>JANOWX010000041.1:0-2377 GCA_031418175.1 Acidobacteriota bacterium
GGTTGGATTGCAAGGATGAGAGCAGCGCGGCTTGATCCACCGTACTGCCGCGCCCGATGTTGTAAAAAAGCGCGCCGGGTTTCAGCGCCTGCAAGCGTTCGGCGTTGATGAAATGGCGCGTCGCCGCATTGGCGGGCAGGATGTTAATCAGGTGATCGGCTTGCGGCAGGTATTCAGGCAACGCCGCTTCGGTGATGACCGGGATGGCTTCGTCGCCAGACGGTTGACGGCGCATGGCGATCAGCTTCAGATGCAGCGGCGTCAATAACTCGACCAGCCGCAGCGCGATGGCGCCGTAACCCAACAGCAGCGCCGTCTGCCCGTTCAGCAAATACGCTTGCGCGCGCAATTCCATCATCGGCCACGCCCGCGCGCCATCTTGGTTGGTCACCGAAGGCGGGATGCGCCGCGCCAGACTCAGCATCATTGCCAACACGTGCTGCGCGCACGGCTCATCAAATACGCTGGAACTGTTGCTGAAGGCCACGCCGCGTTGTTGCAAGGCCGCGCGAACTTCGGCGTGGTCATAGCGTTCGTAACCCGCGCTGTCCACGTGCACCCAACGCAGCCGTGCGGCGCGCGCGAATAACTCCACCGGCGGCTGGCCGAAGAGGATGTCGGCTTCGGCCAAAAACGCTTCGGCGGTGTCGCCGCCTTGCACGCAGACCAGTTCGTGTTCGGCGGCGCCCGCGCGCAATAACGCGAGCGTGGCGGCGTCGTAATTCACATTGCTCCAGATTTTCAGCGGCATATTTTTTCTTGCGAGACAGCAGCCTGTCTTTGCAGGCCCGGGCCAACTATTTCTTTGTTAACCACCAGGGCATGCCAACTCTCTTCAAAACGGCTTGTAAACCTCGCCGCCTTTCATCACCAAGCGCACCTTGCGCAACGCCGCAACGTCACGTGTTGGGTCGCCTTCGACGGCAATCAAATCGGCGAGCAGTCCCGCTTTGACCTGTCCGATTTGTTTTTCCATGTGCAGCACGCGCGCGTTGACTGAAGTCGCCGATTGCAGCGTTTGCAGCGGCGTCATCCCGCATTTCACCATTGCTTCCAACTCGCGCACATTGTCGCCGTGCGCGAAGACGCCGACATCGCTGCCCGCCGCAATCGTCACCCCGGCGGCCAGCGCGGCTTTCAGCATCTCTGGCTTGCGCGCCTGATTGCCGACCGAGAGCGTGGGGCACAGCGCGACGTTGTGTTCTTTCATCAAGCGGAAGACTTCGGGCGTGCCGTCGTCGCCGTGTTCGATGGTGGCGACTCCGGCGAGCGTCGCGCGCCGCATTCCTTCCGCCGTCGCAGCGTGCGCGGCGACGGGGATACCCGCGCTGGCTGCGACCTCAACGATGAGTTTCAATTCGGCGAGCGTGAAGGTCGGCGCGGCGCCCTGTTTGCCCCAGCGGTAATCGGCGTAAACCTTGATCCAATCGGCGCCCTTGCCGATCTGATCGCGCACGACGCGCGTCAGGCTGTCAATGCCATCGGCCTCTTCGGCGCCCTGCGGCACGCGCCATTCGGTGGCGTAACCTTTCGGGCCGTAACTGCCGGTGGCGACGATGGCGCGTGTGGCGATCTGCATGCGCGGGCCGGGGATGATGTTTTGCTGGACGGCCTGTTTCAAGCCGACATCGGCGTATTCAGCGCCTTCGGTGCCCAGGTCGCGGATGGTCGTGAACCCGGCGAGCAGTGTGTTGCGCAAATGATTGGTCGCGCGGGCGACGCGCAAACTCAGGTGTTCGCGCGCGACCTGGTCGTTCCAGGGCGTTTCGCTGTATGGATGCAACAACACGTGCGAATGCGCTTCGATGAGGCCGGGCAGCAAGGTGGCCTTGGGCAATTCAATCAGCTTCGCGTCAGTCGGCGCTTTGAGTTCGGCGAAAGGCGCGACGGTTTCAATCTTGTCGCCGCGCACGATAACGCCGAAACCTTCGCGCACTTGTTCGCCGTCGAATATGCGCGCGGGTTTGAGTATGTAAGTCGTTGGATTGTTTTCCTGCGCCCAGCCTGTCGAGAGAGCCAAGCAAATCGTGAAGCAAAAGATGTAAACGGTAAGTCGTGACATAGCCGGATGGTAATTCAACCCGGCGAATAAAGGCCAACCTTGCCCAGCGCGCATTGCACAATTCACCTTGCCGCCTTAGACTGCGCCCGTTACTAGCTTGTCTTACATCCATAACAACCCACCGCGTCGTCATTGCAATGGCGCACTTTGCTGGCAACGTAACAATCACAACCAAGAGGTGTTTATGCGACCCATTCTCCGCTTCACTACACTGCTGGCTTGCTGCCTGTTGTCTTTGAGTTTTGCCGTTTCAGCGCAAACCACTGCCAACATCGTCGGCAACGTGCAAGACCCGACCGGCGCAGTCGTGCCCGG